>CAZBHY010000248.1:0-1528 GCA_964491705.1 uncultured Planctomycetales bacterium | reverse complement strand
CTCCGACAGCAGCGGTGATATGGGTCAGTGATGTCCTGATTGCGTATTGGGCCTGGATCGGCGTGGTGGTTTTGTCTGTGATCTTGGCATTCCGCCGGTGGTTGACGACGCGTGCGGGGCAGTCGTTATTTTAATACCTGCAGCTGAAGAAGCCCAAGCTTGGGGATCTGTGGCTCAAAGAGGATCTTGCCCGGTTCGCACGGACCATGGCGATGCTCGTCGAAGGCGGGGTTTCGATTATTACGGCTATTCGGTTGGCGATCCCGACGGTTGCGAATATTTTTATTCGGCAAGAGCTGATCGTATGTCAGGAGCAACTGCTGGCCGGCCGCTCATTCGGCGCGCAGATCAAACAGATGCCTTTGATTCCGAATGTGATGGGAGATTTGATTGCCGTTGGTGAGGAGGCCGGATCCCTGGCCCCGTCGTTGATTGATGTGGCGGAAAATTATGAGCAGGAAGTCAATGACCACATTCGTATGATGACAACGTTGTTCGAGCCACTGATGATTATTGTGGTCGGCGCATTGATTGGGTTTATTGTCATTGCCATGCTGCTGCCGATCTTCCAGATGGATATTTTTGCCTGATCCGCATGGTGATGGATATTCAACATTGAGGAGGAATACGATGAAGTGTTTGCGTCATGGATTTACTTTGGTGGAGATCATGCTTGTGGTGATCATTATCAGCGCTCTGGCGATGATGGTGGTGCCGCGCCTGTCCGGGCGGTCCGAACAGGCCAAAAACGCCATTGCCCATGCGGATATTGAATCCACTTTGGCGACCGCGTTGAAACTGTATGAGCTGGATAACGGAAATTTTCCGACGACCAGCCAGGGCCTGGAGGCCTTATTGAAAAAACCAAGTAGCAGTCCTATTCCTAGAAACTGGAACGGTCCATACATTGAGCGTAAACCGGTTGATCCTTGGGGCAACCCCTATGTTTACACTTCACCGGGCCAGCATCGTTCTGATTATGATTTGTATTCGAAGGGAAAAGATGAGAACGGTGAGACCGATGATATTACCAATTGGCAATAAGCTGCTGTTGTCCGTCCGCTGGACGACCGCCGGTTGTTTTGCCGCCAAGCGCGGTAATGCCTTTACTTTTTTAGAAGTGATGGTGTCTTTGGTGATTCTATCCGTCGGGATAACAGGGATTTATCGGGCCTTTTTGACTGCCTTGAATTATCAGCGCTATGTGCTGACCAAGCTTTATACGGTGAATGTGCTCAGCGATGAATTTGCGCGCGCGGAACATCCATTGGTTCAGGGCGGCCAGATGCCGTCATTGGCGCAACAGGAGGTATGGATTCCCTCAGATCCATCATCCCGTTTTTTTATTCAGCGCGTGATTGTTCCACCTCGCGTTGGATACGACGGAGAGTGGGAATTGCAGGTCAGGATGATTTGGCAAGATGGGGAAAAATCCCAGGAATATCGCAAAGGATCGTTGGTCTATGTTGACGGGCTGGAATAATAAAAAGCAGATGGCCTTTACCCTGGTTGAGGTCTTGCTGGTGGT
>CAZBHY010000247.1:0-1534 GCA_964491705.1 uncultured Planctomycetales bacterium | reverse complement strand
CCAACGGTAATGACAGCCACGGTCTGAATGTACTATGGGCTGCTCATCTTTCTTTAAGGTCAGAATTGCCTCATCTAGCATTGTATTAACTAGTTCAGCGTCTGGTGATGTCCCGATGCTCCAACTTACTGGCAACCCATCAAAACAATCAATAATAGGTGAAAGGTATACCTTTCCTGCTGGGATATGGAATTCGGTAAGGTCAGTCAACCACTTCAAATTTGGCTTTTCAGCATGAAAATCACGATTTATTATGTTCTCCACAGCCGGGCTGACTTCACCCTTGTATGAATTGTATTTCTTCCCTTTCTTGCTTGATATTAGTAATTGTTCCTCTTTCATAATCCGTCGGATAACCTTCTCTGAAATGGCAATACCTGTTGACTTGATTACAGAATGAATTCTACGATAACCATAACATTTTGAATTATCATTGAAAACATCTTTCACATTGGCACGTAAATCGAAATATTTATCATCATTGGCTAGTACGGTAGCCTGGTAACAATAGCTACTTTTCGCAATATTAAGAATTACCAAAAGATCTCTCAATGGATATTTCTCTCTTAGAGCATTAATCACTATGGCTTTTTCGCCATTTGAGAGTTTTTTAAGACTAATGCCCTCATCTTTTTTTATGATTTCCGCAGCTTTCTCTAGAATGTCCCGTTCTAATCTTAAACGATATATTTCTTGCTTAAGCTCACTCACTTGCTTTGTCAAATGTTCCTTCTCAGATTGTAATAGGACTGGTTGATCGTTATGATTAGCATCCATTGATAATTTGGGAAACTTGTCTCTTTTAGCCATTGGTCGATTACACCCTTCATTTAATAGCTGTCGTTTCCAATTATAGAGGGTTTCACGTGTTACGCCCATTTCATTGGCAACCTCTTTGGCGGTTTTGCTCCTTGAACATAAAGCAACAACAGCCTTCTCTTTCTGCTCACGTGTATATCTTACCAATGAACCTCCTGAACGACAATGTTTCTTTTCCTTAGGAGCTAATTCTTTAATCCATTTATCTAAAATCGGTCTGCTTGGGTAGCCTAGAATTCTGACCGTTCTTGATACACACTTACCATGCTCTAAGTAATAATTGACAGCTTTCTGTCGTTCTTCTATATTGAATATTGGTTTTTTGACAAATCTTTCGTGTAAATCGTTATCTTTGGCGTATTCTTTATACCAACCAGTAAGGGCTGTCCTTGTAGGGTATCCTAATTCACGTATTACTCCTGCATAGCTCATAGCATATTGTACCAATAACTTAACGGCTTTAATTCTTTCTTGATGAGAAAACATGCGGAACCTCCTATTGTATATTCGGTCCAGGTTTTTGTCCGCACCCCCTCCACTCAAAGCGGCCATGTGTTTCACAAAAGTGCTGTGGAGCGCATCCTACGAAACTACGCCTATACCGGCAGCCTGCTCCTGCAAACCAAATTCCGCGAGAACCACCTGACCAAGAAAACGCTGAAAAATGACGGGGAACTCCCAAAGTACCATGCCACCGAAACACACGAAGCAATTA
>CAZBHY010000246.1:0-1548 GCA_964491705.1 uncultured Planctomycetales bacterium | reverse complement strand
ACGTCTCCGCCAATGGGCCGCCGAGAGAATCTAATTGAACAGCCACTTTGTTAAAACCACCGGAAATTTCGCTGCTGATGAGAGCGATCAATCCTTTCCGGTCATTTTCTATTTTATGAATTGAACTAAATTCAGAATCACTCGTATCCAGAGCAGCTTCCTCGGCAGAATGAAAATATGTATTATCATTGCCGCTCCATGGCGTTTTATAAAAAGCAAAATAAACATCCGTTTCCTTATCCTCCTGGCGCAACGACTCAAAGGCACTGATGACCCGTCGTGTATAGGACTGATGATCAGGATGGGCGTCTGCGGGATGCGGCAAAGACACAATCAAAGGGACGCCCTTGCCCACTGTCTGCTCCTTATGCTGAACAAGAATTTTCTTAACATATTCCTTAATGGCCGCGATCTTGGCCTCTTCTGACATTCCCCCATTCTCACCGTCGGTGAAGGCAAAGTTGTCAATCGTGATCCCCGTCTTTTTTCCAGACGATTGCTGTAATATTTGCGACGCATCCCGGGCCTCATCCAGGCGGATCTTGTCTTTAACCGATCGTTTCTTTCTTTGGGATCCTTTGTCATCGGCCAATCCCGTATCCGGGTCAAATTGATCAATAAAACCCTGATGGGAGTCTAATACGCCCCGGCCTGTCGCGTCTTGGATCACATTGTATATGTCCATTTCATTTTTGAGCGCGTATAAAACAAGCAAGGCAGCGGCGATCTCCATGTCATCCGGATGCGGAGAAAAAGCGATCATTGTCCCTCCGCGCATCATGGACAATCCCTCTCCCTCTGGCGTTGTGATACCGTCCGCCTTTCCCAAAATTCCGTCCGCAGACATTTTCATCAGAACAAAATTATTGGCATACATATGATCATTATCGGAAAATCCAAACATTTTTGCTGACTGGGCAGCGATCCTTGACATCTTCTCGGAAATCTTTATATAAGGCATTTTTTCCACTTGAGATCGATGCTGGGATATGGATCGTGCTGCCACTGCAAAATCTGCCGCATCGCCTCCAGCGCTAAAATTCTCTTGATTAGAAACCTGATGATCGCCTATGCCCGTGGCTGTATCCGCAAACCTTGCCTCGATCGTATGATAAAACAAACAATTCATTCCCTGTGCTTGAGTTTGATCAATGATTAATTTGATCAAACTGTCCGCAGTTTGATCTTCATCGGGAGCAATAATGATATTTGGCTTGGTGGAATCGAGCTGAACAATCATGCGATCAACGCTGTTCGGCGAATCCACATTCACCCGAATCACCGTGTTCTGCCGTGAAGGATCCTGCAACGCCAATATTAAATTTCCTGCATACGCATCCGCAGTTTGCTCGCCATGCTCAAGCACAAATATTGTTTTACTCGCGGGAATCCCGGTCCAGCGCAGACCGTATTCGTCTCCCAAGTTATCAGAAAGAAAAACGCCTTTCCTCTTTTCTGTTTCCTCCGGTGTTCCTTGAAAAAATTCGTCTTCGGTCAATCTGTTAGATGCTTCTCCAATCGGATTTTTCGGATCGCTTGCTGCCGTGT
>CAZBHY010000245.1:0-1579 GCA_964491705.1 uncultured Planctomycetales bacterium | reverse complement strand
CCGGCCGATTTAGTTTCAATGTCAAAGGAGGGCGCTGTGAGTCCTGCAGCGGTGATGGCATCAAAAAAATTGAGATGCATTTTTTGCCTGATGTTTATGTGGAATGCGAAACCTGCCACGGACGTCGATTCAATGAACAGACACTGAATATTTACTTTAAAGAAAAAAATATCGCTGACGTTCTTGATCTTTCCGTTCATGAAGCGTGCCTTCTCTTTGAACATATTCCATCCATTACGCGCATCCTGCAAACCTTAATTGACGTCGGATTAGGATATATTAAACTCGGACAACCCGCCACCACATTATCCGGAGGTGAAGCGCAGCGGATCAAATTGGCCAGCGAACTGTGTAAACCTGCAACCGGCCGAACGCTCTATATTCTGGATGAACCGACCACTGGTCTGCATTTCGCTGATGTCCATAAACTCCTGGAAGTCCTCCAACGGCTGGTTGATCGAAAAAACACCGTCATTGTCATTGAACATAATCTGGAAGTGATCAAAAACGCCGATTATATTATTGATCTTGGCCCAGATGGAGGAGAAAAGGGAGGGGAGGTAATCTTCGCTGGCACTCCAGAGCAACTGATTCAGCATCCCGAATCCTATACGGGCCATTACCTCAAAAAAATCCTGTCGTAAACACCATGCAATCCCGTACATCGCATACCATCCGCATCACCCCGCAGATATGAAAAAGAACTCCATTGCTATGATATTGAAAGTTGCTATAATAAACTGATTTTTAAATAACCCGTGAATTGTTTTCCCCATGAAATCATTGAGAATATTTTTCCTTTATTTATACATTGCATCACTGATCACTGGCGGCATCACACACTGCCACGCAACGTATGCCCAAGAGCAGCTCTCCCAAGAAGAAGAGCTGTTCTTCATCGCGCAAAAGGCATTCGACGATGGATTTTATGATGTTGCCGTACGCTACGTTGAGCAGTTCTTTCAGAAATTTCCCGCATCCAAACGTTATGCACAAGCACGGCTGCTGTTAGGCCAATGTCATTTTTTTAAAAACCAATACCTTAAGGCGCTGGAGATCTTCCAGTCCATTAACGACCCCTCATTAAACGATGCCATCTCATACTGGCTGGGGGAAACATATTTTAAAGGCGCGGATTACCGTCAGGCCCAGATTCATTACCAGCGCGTTATCCACGACCATCCCGATTCTGAATATACGCCCCAAGCCTATTACTCCTTAGGCTGGCTGTCGTTCACCCAAGGCGATTATCCACAGGCAATTACCTATTTTGAAAATTTGGCGCGTGCATATCCAGCGCACAACCTGGCCGAAGACGCACTGTTTAAAATCGGAGAATCACATCTGAATCTCGCCCAGTATGACAATGCGATTTCGGCATTTACAGAATATGTCACGATCAATCCCAAAGGCGCACGCGCTGCAAATGCCTTTTTTTATCTCGGAGAAAGTTTCTACTATAAAAACGATCTCCTCGAGGCGAATACATATTATGCCAAAGCGGCAGGACTCTCCAACGATCCACACATTTCCTTTATGTCACAACTGGGAATGGGGTGGATTTATCTGAAATTAAAAA
>CAZBHY010000244.1:0-1597 GCA_964491705.1 uncultured Planctomycetales bacterium | reverse complement strand
TTAAAACGGTACGCGAGCTGGGTTTAGAACGTCGTGAGACAGTTCGGTCTCTATCCGGTGTGGGCGCACGATAATTGAAGAGGATCTTTTCTTAGTACGAGAGGACCGGAAAAGACAAACCTCTGGTGTTCCAGTTGTCCCGCCAGGGGCAGTAGCTGGGTAGCCATGTTTGGAAGGGATAAGCGCTGAATGCATCTAAGCACGAAGCCTCCCTCAAGATGAATTATCGATTTTCTTCGGAAATGAAGGCACCTTCTAGACTAGGAGGTTGATAGGCTGCATGTGTAAGTCCCGTAAGGGATTCAGCTAAGCAGTACTAATTTGCCGAAAATTTGAGCTTTTTATCGACTAAAATTCGCGGGCTCATTTATACTTTATACTACATAGTTGACATATTTTGTACGAGATGACTCATCATAAATTTTATGCTATGAAAAATTGTGATTGAGTTAAATCCTACGCAGACTATGTCAGTGGCTTTACAAAGGAGGCAACACCCGTTCCCATTCCGAACACGGCAGTTAAGCTCCTTATGGTCGATGGTACTTTAGTCGCAAGGCTATGGGAGAGTAGAACGTCACTGACTTTATTTTAAAAAGAGAACTCCGGTGCAGACACGTATCGGGGTTTTCTTTTTTTGGTATGAAGCTCTTTTGCAAAAGAAGTGAAGGCTTCATTTCCAGGCGCTGGTAGAAAAATATCAGCGTCTTTTTTATTATTGCGAATTGAATCGCGTGGGTTGATTGCGTTTATTTTTTATTGACTGGAGAACAGCATCTCCCATCGCCAGATACGACGGAATCAAGCAGAGAATCAGGTTGGAGGCGGCGATGGCGGATAAGGTTTGGGATTGGAAAAATAGGGACCGGATCGTCATCCATTCATAGGAGTGTCCCAAGATGTCGCTAACCAGCCGTAAAAGGCTGACGCTGATGATGAAGGAAGTTGAAAATATGCTCCGGTCGAGCATATAAAACAATAACATCATGACCGCCAAACATCCCCAAAGCAGTGATGAAATGGCGAAGATGTAGGATAGGGGCCAAATATTTTGGTTGATACTGAAAATTATGAGTATATGGTAATAAAGATATACGAAGGAATGAATGGAAAAAAATGCATGGAGGCGCTGCCCGATCAGGCCCCCGAAAAAAATAATATAAATCAACCATATCCATTTTTGTTTTAAAAAAATTTTTTTCATGAAATGTATTATGACAAAAAAATTCAGGATTGCTATGAAAAGATAAAAAAGAGAGAATCACAATTCTTCGGACAAAAATATTTTCCGATAATTCTTAAGATAGGCTATAATAAATCAACTTTTTCTGGTCGACCTGATCTCATAGATGGGTCATGATATTATTGAGGAGTTGGGAATGGCTAAGAATATTTACATTACTGATCTAGATTGTAAACGGCTTAAGGAGTTGGTGCAGGTGGCTAGGGATTTTAAACATGAGGATGAAAAGCATCTTCGTGAATTGGAACGAGAAATTCAACGCGCCCATGTCGTCAGCCCTGAAGCGATGCCGCATGATGTCATTACCATGAATTCGAAGGTTGTGCTTCGGGATATGGACAATGGGGAGGAACT
>CAZBHY010000243.1:0-1598 GCA_964491705.1 uncultured Planctomycetales bacterium | reverse complement strand
CCCCACAGCGGCCTGACGCGCGTGAGCAATGGTCAACGGCCCAGTCGGATTCGATGACACGAATTCAATTTGAACCTTCTTGCCCTTGCCTGTCTGAGAACAGCCATACTGCCTCCCGCGCTCAAACACACCATACAACACACTATAAAATGCCTCATGTGATAATCGAAAATTAATAAATCCCGGAGCCACGGCCTCAACCGCCTGAATAGAATCGGCAAGCTCTGAGGCCTTGATCTCCTTCATGATCACAGGGCAAAATTCCTGTGCAATCATTAGCGGAGATTTTCGCAATATCTTGGCGCATTTCAAGGCAATGTTGACGGAAAAATCGCCATGCTCAGACATGGCTGGGACATTCAGATCAAAGTCCGGAACAGGATCATTGGGGAAATAGGCCTGCTTGAGCGACTGCTCAATCATGCCCCTTAACGTTTGTCGTAGTTCAATCAATGTCATTGGGATCACTCATGCCAACGAAAAGCGCTTCGAGCAATAACGCCCGAAGCGCGGCTAACAACACAATATTTTATTCTTCCGTAAATTTAATCCGATCAGCTTCTTTCCAAAGATACTCCAGCCCATAAAAATCCCGAGAATCAGACTCAAAGACATGCGCCACCACTGTTCCAAAGTCCAAGAGCGCCCACCGTCCCTCTTTTAACCCGTGCTTAAAAGACGTCTGCACTCCATGTTCCGCCAAACCATCTTCAATTCCCTCTGCAATCGCCTTAACCTGCCGCGCGGATGTCCCAGAACATAAAACAAAATAGTCGCAAAAATTTACGACCTTGCGCATGTCTAAAATGACAATTTTTTGGGCTTTAATATCAGAAGCAAAACGCGCAATCAATTTTGCTAATTTATCAGATGATAATTCCTTCTTAACCACACCAATTCCATTATTTTACGCCACGCAGATCAATGACGGTTATTTCTTCAATTTTAAAGCCTGATCCTTACTCAAAACTCTCCAACATTCATGCGTACCGCTTTTTGACTTTGCGACCGCGAAATATCGTCCCCCTTTTTCACGGACATCATATTCTGTCGTAGAGAACTTCGCTTTGCTTTTTACATCATAAAATTGAATTTCCATCTACTACTCCTTCTGTTGTGGGTTAACCGTTTCTAGATATTAACGGATATTATAAAAACTGTCAAATCAAAAAAGCCCTGATTATCACCCGATTGCCGCTTAATCATAGGCGTTAAACACCTAAGAGTGCACGCATCCGCTTTTCCTGATCATCTTTCAAAGGGCCAACAACCGTTAAATTGTAGCGCTGCGAATCAAAAATCGTATTCGCCACCCGCTGGACATCCTCAATCTTAACGCGCTTGATCGCACGTATCACCTCTTCAGATGTACGGATGCGATCTCTCACCATCGTAGATTCTCCGATCCAAAGCATATGTTCCATGGTATCTTCCAGACCCAGCAATAGCTGTCCAATCACATAATCCTTGGCTCGGGAAAATTCGGATCGATTGACTCCCTCTTTTTTGACCGCAGTCAATTCCTTCAAAATCACGTCGACCGCCTGAATCACCTTTGTATTTTCAACACCCGCGCGAATCAAAAATAATCCCGTATC
>CAZBHY010000242.1:0-1641 GCA_964491705.1 uncultured Planctomycetales bacterium | reverse complement strand
GTCAAGAGCCTAAAGGGACATGGGATGTCATCCAAAGCAGATCAAAGGCAATCAGTAGTAAATAAAAAACAATGGCCTCGGGGCATATCGCGGTTCACAGATAGGGAAATTGATCATCTCTTTGGTGCGAATTGTTGACGGCGTGCGATTTTTAGTGATGCAATGCTTCCATGGCCTGCTTGATCACTGTGTAAATATCCCCATTCTGCTGATGCGCCGAATCCATCAATGCTGTAAAATACGATCCGACAACAGCAACCTCAGCATGATCCGCCAGCATCTGAATCTGTTCCAACGAACAGATACCAAAACCAGCGAATCGTTCATACGCGCTCAAACTATCAAGGAACTGCCTCACCTGGCCGTCAATACATGTCTTCTGCCCGGTGATCCCCGAACGGATAGCGATATAAATTTTTGAAAATGGCCGCTTTTTCAGCAACGCGAGACGCTGCGCTGACATATTCATCACAACGACAGGCATGGGCATGAATCCATTCTGAAATGAGATTTCATAAAATTTTTCTTCATCTTCGATCGGCAGGTCTGGAACAAGTGCCGCCTCCACTCCTGCCGCCTTTAAATCATTCACATATTTCGCAATGCCGTAATGGAACGCAATATTCGCATATGTCATGACCACAACGCGCGTGAACCCGGCGTTGTGCGCTTCACGGATATAATCAAACGTCTCTTTCACCTTAAAGCCATGACGTATGGCAGATTCACAGGCGTGCGTGATCACCGGCCCATCCGCCGTTGGATCAGAGAAAGGAATTTGCAATTCCAAAATATCCGCGCCGCCATCGCGCAATCCCCGGATCGCCTGAACGCACCCATCTCGATCAGGAAACCCAGCCACCACATGAGACATAATTTGAATCGACATCATCCATCCTTTGATAATCATCCGCTCACAACCAGCGCACCGTGTGCACGCTAGCGACTTTCATTGTTTAAAAATGCCTTCCATTCATTCGCATACAACGCCTTGGCCGTAATAAAAATATCCTTGTCTCCCCGGCCCGACATAGTGATGACGACAATCGCATCTTTGGGCAGCGTCGGCACAATCTTGAGTGCATACGCAGCGGCGTGAGCCGATTCCAACGCGAACAAAAGGCCCTCGGTCTTGGCGAAATACTGATAAGCACTCAAGACCTCATGATCATAGGCCTTCTCAAATTGAATCCGCTTTTCCACACCAAAATACGCCAGTTGTGGACCGATGCCGGCATAGTCTAAACCAGCGGAAATCGAATGTGTTGGCAGAACCTGTCCATCGTCCGTCTGCAGGAAAAAAGATTTGTACCCTTCAATGATACCCAATCGCCCCTGTCCGTTCATCCGAACGGCGTGATCCCCGGGCGCATCCCCGCGACCAGCCGCCTCAACCGCAACACAACGCGTTTGTTGATCTTTTAAAAAGGTAAAAAATGTGCCGATGGCATTTGACCCGCCACCGCAACAGGCAATGAGCATATCCGGAAGCCGATTCTCTCTCTCCAGGATATCCTGACGGATTTCATTACCGATCACACATTGAAAATCCCGAACCATATCTGGATAAGGATAAGGACCTAATGCTGACCCTAAAATATAAAAAGTGTCATCGCTGCTGGCAGACCATTCTTTCAATGA
>CAZBHY010000241.1:0-1644 GCA_964491705.1 uncultured Planctomycetales bacterium | reverse complement strand
TGTGAACGGCTCTCCTTGATTGATGCAGCCCGGATCGTTCTTGCGAACGGGTTGCGTTTGCTGGGTGTCGCGACGCCTGAAAAAATGTAGTGGCGCTCACGACACAAAAATAAAAAATATCCATGGATGCGATCGTTAGCAATTGGTCGTGAGGCATTTGTTATGGCGACTCTTGTAACACAGAAAAAATGGTGTATTTTGCCATCGCGTCGTGCGCAGCGAGAGGCAATGGGCAGGGCTGTCGGCGTTCATCCGATGATTGCACAGCTTTTGATCAATCGGGGCGTTGATGACGCAGCGGCTGCAGCGGATTTTTTGAAATCCAGTGAAGAGCAATTGCACGATCCATTTTTGCTCAAAGATATGGATAAGGCCATTGACCGTGTGCGTCAGGCGCAGCGGGCCGGCGAGAAAGTCTTGATTTTTGGGGATTATGATGTCGATGGAATTACCGCGTCAGTGGTGTTGCGGCAGATTTTGAAACGGTTTGGGATTGATGTGATCAACCATATTCCAGATCGCATGGATGATGGGTATGGTTTGAATGAACAAGTCGTTGATGTGGCCAAACAATGCGGGGCGACACTCGTGATTTCCATTGATTGCGGGGTGACGGCTGTACGCGCCGCTGCTATCTTAAAAGATCATGCGATTGATTTGATTGTCATTGATCACCATGAGCCCGGTGAACAGGGTCTGCCTGCAGCGGTGGCCGTGATTGACCCAAAACGTAGCGATTGCACCTATCCATTTAAACATTTGGCAGCGGTCGGATTGGCAGCCAAGTTTGCTCAAGCGGTCGTCGGACGTATGCCGCAGGATATTCTTGACCTTGTCGCGTTGGGCACAGTGGCCGATGTTGTTCCGCTGTGCGGTGAAAATCGCGTTTTTGTTAAACTGGGCCTGCCATATATTGCGAAAACACAGAATAAAGGTTTGCAAGCCCTTTTAGAGGCATCCAAGACCAAGGGAAAAACAATCACCCCATATTATGCAGGATTTATTCTTGGGCCACGGATCAATGCGACTGGGCGTATGGGTTCGGCACATCGGGCATTGGATTTATTATTAAGCGATGATGAGACTGAGTCTACACGTTTGGCGTTGGAACTCGAGGGGATCAATGTGAAGCGGCAACAGCTTCAGCGACGGATCATTCAAGAAGCGATGGAGATGATGGATGCGAACGCTGATTGGAAACGTCTGCCCGTCATTGTTCTGGCTAAAGAAGGCTGGCATAAGGGCGTTCTGGGCATTGTGGCATCGCGCATGGTGGAGACATTTTATCGGCCGGTGGTTATTGCCTCGATTGAAGATGGATGGGGAACCGCGTCAGCACGATCGATTGATGGGTTTCATTTATATGAGGCCTTAACGTCATGCTCTGGTCTTTTGAAAGAGTTCGGTGGACATCGGTTGGCGGCTGGACTGACAGTGCATCAAGATCAACTGGCCTCTTTTCAGGAGCAGATGAATGCGTATGCGTTGAAAAACATGGATGAGGCAGACCTGGTGCCGACGTTAATGATTGATGCGGATGTTGATTTTTCACATTGGACGCCAAAGTTTGTTTCCGACCTGAACGTATTGCAGCCTTACGGGGAAGGGAATCGGCCACCTGTTTTTTGCTCTAAAGGGGTGGTC
>CAZBHY010000240.1:0-1695 GCA_964491705.1 uncultured Planctomycetales bacterium | reverse complement strand
AAAAAGGTGACGGACACCTTTTTTGCCCATCCTTTTTCAAAAAAAGGTGTCCGTCACCTTTTTTGTCACCTTTTTTGCCGAACAGCCCGCGCAAATTCTGCACGGTAATGCGCCAGCGCTTGGTCACCTCTGCCTCATCGGCGTGGATCGCGAATTCCTGACACACCGCGTCTTTGTCCAAAACAACACGCCGGCCGCTGGTCACACACTGCAACACCACGATCAGATCATCCGCGAGATCATCGGCCATCATCATGGGAAATAATTCTTTGCGCACGCCGTAAAATGTCCCAGACACTGACGTTAACGAATACACCTGTTCTTCCCAACGCTTGACCGCCAGTTCATACGACCAATACGCCTGTTCGCCCTGTGCGATTTGTGCCTTTTTCGGGTCAATATAAACCAACCGCCCGGCGACACATCCGATCGATTGATCCGCAAAACTGCGCACCAGCATCCGCAGACTGTCCACAGCCAACTGACTGGTGGCATCGGAAAAAACTACGATCTCACCGCGCAATGACGGCAAAACAGATTTATACCCCGCGATCTTTCCGCCCCGCGTGTTCATCCGGTGCAGACGCACACCTTGCGGTTCAAACGCACGCACGATCTCATCCGTGCGATCCGACGAACAATCAGACACCACCACAATCTCCATCTGCTCTTTGGGATAGTCCAGCGCAAGCAGCGTTGTCAGCTTATCCGCGATCGCCTGTTCTTCATTATACGCCGGAACCACCACACTGACGCTGGGCGTGATATCCTTTTTTTGAGGATCGGGCATGCGTCGCCAGCGCGCAACCCATTTCAATACCATGGGATATCCTGCATAGGCGTAAACAACACAAAAACTAAATAACCAAAATAAAAAAATCATCAATCGTCCCTTTTTAAAAGGTGTCCGGTGTTGTGCGACAATATTTCGGTCACTTTTTCAAGTTTTTCAAACGGCCGCCCCCAATACTTGATAATATTGGCGTGCGAAAAGTAATAATCTGATGTCCACCAGTAGTTCATTATTTGATCCTGTTAATTTCTTCTTCCGCCGTTTTTAACTTCTTCAAAACGCTCTCAAATGACGGCGGGTCTTCAAAAAACATTTCCTGCATCTGCCGATAGTCATCATTTAACACAGCAAGGTGCTCATCCAAAGGCATTAACCGGAGACTCCCGGGCTTTGCTAAATCATAATGCGCTTTACTGTCTTTAAAAAATAAGGCCTTGTGCTCAGCGACCTTTATCAATAAGTCGATATTCTGGATAGCTTTGGTGTAAATGACAGCCCCGATCATCTCACCCACATCGTAGTAGTGACGTGACATCCTTGCGCGTAATTTTGAGCCATGGCTTATCGCGTGCAATATTGTCGCTTTTTCCCAGAAGGTTCTTTCCGCGCCCAAAACACGTACCTGCGCGCCTTCAATGGTCATCTTACCGGACGCGTTAGAAACATACGGCTTGACAGTCATAACCTCAATAGGCCAATGATCTGATCGTGCGCCAAGTTCAATTTTTACGACCGCTTGGACATAGCCACTCTTGCCATTCTCGATAACGCTGGGATACGTAAATAAAACGGTTTGATTGTCCAGATCATCGGGATCCAATTTTATCTCCCATTTTCCTATCCCAGACAAGGCGGAACCGATTTTTTGATCCAGCTCAGGGATAATCACACCGGTAATCTTT
>CAZBHY010000239.1:0-1705 GCA_964491705.1 uncultured Planctomycetales bacterium | reverse complement strand
AGTCAAAACCGATAAATCAGCCCAGTTCACTCCAGCATCGCTCATCACATCGAGATCCGCCCAGTTCACTCCAGCGCGTGTCATCACATCGACATTGTCCCAGTTGATGCCCGTCTGAGTCAGCGATTGAAGATCATCCCAATTGATTTCCGCCTCACTCATCAGATCCAGATCCAACCAATTGATGCCCGCGCGGCTCATCATATCCAGATCGCTCCAGTTAATTCCCGCATCGCTCATCACATTCAGATCCGCCCAGTTCACACCAGCGCGCGTCAGCGTATCGATGTCACTCCAGTTCAATCCAGCACGACTCAGCGTATCCAGATCCGCCCAATTTACACCCGCATCACTCATCACATCCAAATCACTCCAATTAATGCCGGCACTGGACATTTCACTCATACCCGCCCAATTCACCTGCATGACACTCATGGCCTCAATATCCAACCAATTGATGCCTGCCAAGCTCATGCTGTTCAAATCAAACCAATTAATTCCTGCCGCAGACATCTCATGAAGATTCAGCCAATTGACTCCTGCATCGCCCATCACATCCAGATCACTCCAGTTAATCCCCGTCCGACTCATCACATCTAAATCCAACCAATTGATCCCCGCATCACTCATCGTATCAATATCACTCCAATTGATCCCCTCGTTGCTCATCCCTTCAATGTCCATCCAATTAATACCCGCACTGGCCATATCACCCAGACTCAACCAATTGATCCCAGCCGTAGTCATCGTATTCAGATCACTCCAATTGATTCCGGCGTCGCTCATCACATCTAAATCCATCCAATTAATACCCGTTCGGCTCATCACATCAATATCACTCCAATTAATCCCTGTTTGGCTCAACACGTCAAGATCACTCCAGTTAATCCCAGTACGGCTCATCACATCCATATCGCTCCAATTGATCCCTGTTTGGCTCAACACGTCGATATCGCTCCAATTGATCCCCGCAGCGCTCATCGCATCAATATCCGCCCAATTAATCCCAATATCCGTCATCTCGCCCATGTTCATCCAGTTAATCCCCGCTGCTGTCATCGTATTCAAATCGTTCCAGTTAATACCAACGTTACTGATCACATCAATATCACTCCAGTTAATCCCCGCTGCTGTCATAGCATTCAGATCATTCCAATTCATTCCGGCATCACTCATCACTTCAATATCCAGCCAATTCACGCCGGCTTGGCTCATCATATCCAAATCGCTCCAGTTGATCCCTGTCCGACTCATCACATCCAGATCACTCCAATTCATACCAACACGGCTCATTACGTCCAGATCCAGCCAATTAATTCCTGCTTCGGTCATCTCGCTCAAATTCGACCAGTTGATCCCGCTGCCGGTCATATCATCAATCGCCTGCCAGTTAACACCACTGGTACTCATATCCTCTAAATTCATCCAGTTCACACCAACAGCGCTCATCGCCTCCAAATCACTCCAATTAATCCCTGTACGGCTCATCACATCCAGGTCACTCCAATTCACCCCGGCATTGCTCATGACATCAATATCCAACCAATTCACACCAGCGTCGCTCATCACATCCAAATCAGCCCAATTCAGGCCAGCCATGCTCATGACATTCAAATCACTCCAATTCATACCAGAGTCGCTCATGACTTCAATATATATCCAATTAACCCCGGCAACGCACATTACAACCAAAAAGGCCCAAATA
>CAZBHY010000238.1:0-1709 GCA_964491705.1 uncultured Planctomycetales bacterium | reverse complement strand
CCTGATTTTTTGGATTAAAGGGTGTTGTGCTTGGCCGAAGGCGGAGTGCCACTCTTTTTGTCTGCAACTTATTGTAATGCTTTGGATGCACTTTAAGCAGGGCCAGAACACAGTAAAGATTTTATTGACATGGGTTTGCAAGTTTGTTAAATTTATTATTGTTAAAGATTTAACAATCCGGTCTGTAAGCCTATGAGTAAAAAATTGTTCCAGAGATTGGAGCGTTACCGCAAGAAACATAAGCTCTCTATTCTGGCCGTGTGCCGGGAGCTGGAAACCTCTCATGTGAATTATCACCGGTGGAAGAATGCCGGGGAAATTACAGGGCCCTATAAAAAGATCATTGAATCTTTTTTAGGCACCCATCAAAGCGAGTCTGAGTCCGCATCAAATCTTTCTAAAAAAACAATTACGAATAACCAGGAGAAAAGCGCTGATATCGCTGTGATCGGCATGGCGTGCTGTTATCCTGGCGCGCAGACCGTCAAGGAATTATGGGAAAATATCCTGGCGCGACGCATACAGTTTCGCCGCATTTTAGATCAGCGTCTGCCGCTGGCCGATTATTATGCGGAAGACGCGCGGGGAGAGACGAGCTACCTGACCAAGGCCGCGTTTATTGACGGGTTTGACTTTGACTGGTCAAAGTGGCGTATCCCCAAAAAAGTTTTTGAATCTACAGACATTGTGCATTGGCTGGCGCTGGATACCGCCCTTCACGCGTTTGAAGATGCCGGATATAAAGATGGCAAAAACATTCCTTTTGAAAAAACAGGTGTTCTTGTCGGCAATACACTGACCGGAGAGCAGGCCCGCTCTCAGAGCCTGCGCTTGCGCTGGCCGTTTGTGCGCAAAGCCCTTGAGAAGACATTGCATGGTTTTGATGTTCCGGTTGATGAGCGGCAGAAGTTCGCGCGCGTGATGGAAGAGATCTATAAATCAGCGTTTTACCCGATCACGGAAGATTCGTTGGCCGGAGGGCTGTCCAATACTATTGCTGGGCGCATCTGTAATTATTTCAAATTGAATGGCGGCGGATATGTGGTGGATGGGGCGTGTGCTTCTTCATTGCTGGCGGTAGCGACGGCAGTGAACGCGCTTAAGTCCGGGGACATGGATCTGGCTTTGGCCGGCGGGGTGGATGTCAGTCTGGATCCTTTTGAATTGGTGGGTTTTTCAAAGGCCGGGGCGCTAGCGAAAGACCAGATGCGGGTCTATGATCGTCGGGGCGCGGGCTTCCTTCCGGGAGAGGGTTGCGGCTTTGTCGTGCTGAAGCGCTTGGCGGACGCGCGCAGAGACGGCGATGATATTTATGCGGTGATCAAGGGCTGCGGGATCTCATCTGATGGCAAAGGAGGGATCATGGAACCGTCGTCAGAGGGACAGTCGTTGGCGATCCGCCGCGCGTACAACGAGGTGGGATACACGCCGGCGCAGCTGGATTTTGTGGAAGGTCATGGGACGGGAACGGCGCGGGGCGATGAGGCGGAATTGGGCGGGATCGCGCTGGCGATCGAAGGATCCGGCGCCGGGGAGCTTATTCGTTCTTGCGGGGTGACATCGTTTAAATCTGTGGTTGGCCACACCAAGGCCGCCGCCGGGATCGGCGGGCTATTAAAGGCGATCGCGGCTGTTAACCAGCGCGTCTTGCCGCCGGTGGCGAACTGTTATGAGCCGCATGCGATTTTTGAGGGCGGGGCGAAAAGTCT
>CAZBHY010000237.1:0-1715 GCA_964491705.1 uncultured Planctomycetales bacterium | reverse complement strand
CCTTCCATTGTGAAATCCGTGAGAAACTCATAGATCTGATCATGACCAATCCGAAGCACAGCGACACCAGGAGAGATATTACGTTCTTGTTGCAACATCCCGTGGAATATGAAGAGTGGGAAGATGCCCCGGTTCAAAAAAATATCGAAATTGAACTCGACTAGTGGAATGACCCAACCATCCTGACTTCCGGCTCCAGCCAAAAACCAAATGTGTCATGAACACGCTGATTCATCTCCAATGAAAGATGATAAACATCATCCGCACTGGCATGCCCACGATTAATAATAATATTGGCATGTTTTTCAAATACCGCTGCATCATTATAAGTGAGCCCTTTACAACCAGACCGATCAAGAAACCAGCCCGCTGCCTGACGCGTTCCATCGGCATGTACGATATTTTTAAAAAAACTTCCGGCACAAGGCATGGCGTGATAATCCGGGTGTTTTTCCTTGCGCAACAACAAAAGATCCGTACGCTCATCCAGCAAGGCCTTCTGCTGACCATGCTGCAGATTAAAATAAACATTTAAGACAATGTTGTGCGAATATTTCAGCGCAGAATCACGATAGCCGAAGCGCAATTCCTGCTGACGCATCATACGCACCCCGCCACCGGGCACCAGGACCTCAACCTGCTGAACCACGTCGCCAATCTGTGATCCAAAGGCTCCAGCATTGCCCACCACAGCGCCACCGATCGATCCTGGGATTCCGCTGGCATAATTCATCCCAGTCAGCCCATGGTCAGCTGCAAACAAAACGGTGTCATCGATACGCGTTGACGCACAGGCAATAATTTGATTGCCAATACAGCTCAACTGTGGTGTCGTAGAAAAAAACCGGATCACAGGACACGTCATTCCCTGATCCGCGACTAAAAGATTTGCCCCTTCCCCAATGACCAAAAATGGAATATCGTGAGACGATAGCAGCGCGATGACATCACACAGTTCAGCCGATTTCTCGCAAAAAATCATCAGCGGCGTCATCCCGCCGATCCGAAATGTCGTATAGTCCTTTAACGGAACATGACAACGATACGTGATCTGCAAACGATCTAACGCGTCTTGAATAGGAGTAAAATCCATTTAAATCTCCGGAAGAGGAAAAATTTTTGGCTCATCACTTTTGCCCATCTTTTCGACCGTGGTTCCTGGAAAAAACGTCTGAATTTTTTGAATCACATCCGTCACAATCCATTCTGGAACCGAGGCGCCAGACGAAATGCCAATGACATTGTTATCCTTCAACCAAGCGATGTCAAGTTCATCCGCCGCATCAATAATATACGAGGGGATTCCAGCCCGCTGCCCCGTTTCACGCAATCGGTTGGAATTCGAACTATTCGGCGATCCACAAATAATGATCACATCACAATGACTCGCCAATTCTTTGACAGCATCTTGTCGACTTTGTGTCGCGTAACAAATATCTTCTTTCGCGGGTTCCTTGACATCATGAAATTTTTTCTTAATATGCGCGATCAATACCGTCGCATCGTCAACAGACAGTGTCGTTTGCGTAACATAAGCAATCGGAGTGTCACGCGAGAGATCAATGCGGTCAATATCACCCCGCGTTTGAACCGAGTGCAATAATTCCGGTTTGACATACCCGGACGTACCGATCATTTCTTCATGCCCGGGATGGCCGATTAAAATCACATGGCGATTGTCATCAGAGAAACGGACAGCCTCCCGGTGGACTTTT
>CAZBHY010000236.1:0-1737 GCA_964491705.1 uncultured Planctomycetales bacterium | reverse complement strand
CATCTCCATCACCTTGGCTTGCAGCGTCACATCAATATTGCTGGTCGGTTCATCCGCAACAATCAGCAACGGATCTCCCGCCAAGGCCTGTGCGATCATCGCACGCTGTCGCAACCCTCCGCTGAGCTGATGCGGATAACTTTTCATCACACGCGGCGCGTCTGTAATTCCGCATTGCTCCAACAAATCCTGAATCTTGGCCCGACGCCCACCAGAATTCATCCGTGTATGCTCACGCAGGACCTCATCCAACTGATACTCAATCGAAAATAGCGGATCAAACGCATCTAATGGATCCTGAAAAATCACCGCGACATCCTTACCGCGCATCCGGCGCATATCCATATCCGAATTCATCAAAACATCTCTGCCCTGCAAAACGATCTGTCCTGACGTAATCTGCAGTCCGCTGGAAAGCAACCGGAGAATCGACATCCCCAACGTTGTCTTCCCGCTGCCAGATCCACCGACTACCGCAACAATCTCCCCTTCGCCCACCTGAACACTGGCCGAATACACCACTGGTCTGGCATCCTGTGTTGTACATACCGTCAAATTTTTTATATCAAGCAACATGATTCGCCCCAGACAACACAATGTTAAGCTCTTGCAATTCTTGCATTACTTCACCCGCGTCGGACAGTTGTCTCCCTTTAACCGCGGGTCCAAGACATCACGCAAGGCATCCCCAATCATATTAAAACATAACACCGTGATCAAAATAAATACCCCAGGAATTAAAATCCACGGTGCAAATTGTATATTCAGAATCCCCATCGCCTCAGACAAAAGATTGCCCCAGCTGGCATAGGGGTCCTGAATGCCCAAACCAATCAGGCTCAATCCGGACTCCGCCAGAATGTATCCTGGAATGGACAACATCACCGCCACCAAAGAATACGAAACCGTATGCGGAAGGATATGCTGAACAATAATCCTGAGATCACTGAGTCCCATCATTCGGGCGGCTAAAACAAATTCCCTCTCCCGCAGAGACAGGCACATGCCGCGGATAATCCGCGCCAGCCCTGCCCAGCCGATAAACGATAAAATCACAATAACCGACATATAGACCTGAAGAGAATTAAAATCCGCCGGCACCACTGCCCGGAGCGCTAACAACAAATAAAAGCCTGGCACCATCATAAACATCTCACAGACGCGCATCAGGACATGATCAACCCTTCCGCCGTAATATCCCGCGATGCCGCCGATGAGCAATCCGATGCTGAACGAAATCGCCACCCCGATCAATCCAATGGACAACGAAATCCGCCCGCCATAAAGTATCCGCGAAAACAGATCCCGTCCCCGTGAATCCGCTCCCCAGATATGAATGCGTCCCGGTGCGTCCACCCCGAACATCCGCAAACGCAACGGAACAATGCCCAGCACTTTATAAGCATCTCCGCTGACAAAAAATTTGATCGGATACATCTGCTCATGATCGATCTCATAAACACGCTTATGATAATCATCAAAAGAAATCTTTACGCCATAAACAAACGGCCATCGTACGCGGCCATGGTGATCAATCACGCGCACTGCCATCGGCTGACAGTAGGAATAATCCCGTTGCTCATTATCATAGGCATACGGCGCTAAAAAATCCGCGAATAATGCAGACAAATACAGCGCAGCCAGAACCACCAGGCACGCTGCCGCCCAACGATTTTTCCAAAATCGCTGTATGGCCATACGCTTTTCCAATTGATGCGCTTGTGTCATTGATCCTTC
>CAZBHY010000235.1:0-1750 GCA_964491705.1 uncultured Planctomycetales bacterium | reverse complement strand
CATTGAATTTGAAGGACGGCAGTGGTACCCGCAGGCCCGATATGATCTTTTGCTTGATTCGGAAATGTTTCTGCAAGGAGAATATCGGGGAGTTCCATTTTTTACTGAGAAAATTGATGTGCGTCCTTACGGAAAGGTTTTTACCAAATTCGGGCGGAACAAATTTCGTGTTTATCGGACGATGGAATGATGGGGCGCGCGTGGCGATGATTAAAATTGTTGATCTGCATAAAAGTTATGAGGCTCAGCCTGTTCTCAAGGGAATCAATCTGGATATTTCGGATGGAGAGCTGGTGTTTATTTTGGGCGAGAGCGGCTCAGGGAAAAGCGTATTGTTGCGCCATTTGATTGGTTTGGAGAGACCGGATCAGGGGCAAGTGTTGATCGATGGTCAGGATCTGGCCGCATTATCTGAACGGGAGTTGTTGGGGGTGAGAAAGAATATCGGATATTTATTTCAGGCGGGAGCATTATACGATTTTATGACAGTCAGAGAGAATGTGGCCTTTCCTTTGAGAGAGCATTCGCAGATGTCGCGCAAAGAGATTTGGAGAAAAACAGATCATATGCTGGCCATGGTTGGTTTGGATGCGGCAAAAGACAAGATGCCGTCGGAATTGAGCGGCGGCATGAATAAACGCGCGGCGTTGGCCCGGGCCGTGGTATTGGATTCAAAAATCTTGTTATGTGATGAACCGGTGTCCGGCCTGGATCCGATCAAAAGCCGAGAGATTTCTGATTTGATCAAGACCGTGTCGCGCCAGATTAACAGTACGACCGTGATTGCGTCTCATGATATGAATAATGCCTTCCGCATCGCTGATCGGCTGGTTTTGATTAAAGACGGGAGGATTGTGCTGCAGGGGAGTCCGAGGGATTTTCAGATGTCCTCGGATCATTTTGTCAAAAATTTTCTTAATACCGCAGAAGGTGTTCCGTCGTGATACCTGAATGGGAGGAGTGATATGCGCCACAATGACTGGTTTAAAAAAACAGCCGCCGGATTTTTTCTGGTATTGTGTTTTTTACTGATTGTTGGCACTGTTTTTGTCATCGGTCTGGAGAAAGGATTTATGGAGCCGAAGATTCGGTTGACGGTTTTATTTCAGAGGGTGGGAGGTCTGATGATTGGTTCTCCGGTACGATTGTCCGGGGTGACTGTGGGCACAGTAGCCAGTATTGATTTTTTAGACCAAGAAGTCGATGGTCGGGGCGTTGAGGTGCATTTGGATCTTTATAAAAAATATGAGGCCCAGGTTCATAAGATTATGCAGATCGCGATTGTGACCGAAGGGGTTTTGGGCGAGAAAATGATTGAGATCAATGTTGACCCGCAGCAGCATCTGAAAGATTTGAATCAACCGATCATGGGCGAAGAGCCGTTGGAGGTTCGGGATCTTGCGGAGACGTTTGATAGTACGGCCAACGCATTGTTGAAGACATCACAGCAGATTGATGTGATGATGGAGGAGCTGCAGGATTTAACCAGCTCAACTCGCAGGCTGTTAAACCGGATCGAACAGCGCGTGATTGATGGGAATCTTTTTAAAATGTTTTAACATCGGATGCGGTGTGGAGGAGCATATGTTTGTTGTTGCCAATCTTATTGCCGCAGTCGCACAGGTTGTGGATATTTTTCTGTCTGTTTTTTGGTGGCTTCTTTTAATCCGAGTTTTGGCCAGTTGGTTCAGCCCCAGCCCTTTTAATCCGCTGGTGCAGTTTCTCTACCGTGCAACGGAACCGATCTTAG
>CAZBHY010000234.1:1424-1753 GCA_964491705.1 uncultured Planctomycetales bacterium | reverse complement strand
TCATCACATCCAAATCACTCCAATTAATCCCCGCATCACTCATCACATCCAGATCACCCCAATTGATCCCTGCACGACTTAACACATCAATATCACTCCAATTAATCCCCGCATCACTCATCACATCCAAATCGCTCCAGTTAATCCCTGCGTCGCTCATCATATCAATATCCGCCCAATTCACGCCTGCATCGCTCATTACATCCAGATCCGCCCAATTGACACCAGCCTCGCTCATCTCCTGCCAATCACTCCAATTCACACCTGTCCGGCTTAAAATATCTAAATCACTCCAATTAACTCCCGCATTGCTCATGATATCCAGGTCT
>CAZBHY010000234.1:0-1324 GCA_964491705.1 uncultured Planctomycetales bacterium | reverse complement strand
GCCCAATTGACACCAGCATCACTCATCACATCCAAATCGCTCCAGTTAATCCCTGAGTCGCTCATCATATCCAAATCACTCCAATTAACTCCCGCATTGCTCATGATATCCAGGTCTGCCCAATTGACACCAGCATCACTCATCACATCCAAATCGCTCCAGTTAATCCCTGCGTCACTCATCACATCCATATCCGCCCAGTTAATCCCCGCCGCTGTCATCTCACTTAAATTCGACCAGTTCACCCCGCTGCCGGTCATGTCATCAATCGCTGCCCAATTCACCCCGCTGGTACTCATATCCTCTAAATTCATCCAGTTCACTCCAACCGCGCTCATGGCCTCTAAATCACTCCAATTAATCCCTGTATCACTCATCACATCCATATCCGACCAATTAATGCCCGCATCACTCATCACATCAATATCCGCCCAATTCACTCCCGCATCGCTCATCGCATCCAGATCTGCCCAATTAATCCCCGAACGGCTTAACACATCAAAATCACTCCAATTAATCCCCGTCCGACTCAACACATCAATATCACTCCAATTGACTCCGGCATCACTCATCACATCAATATCACTCCAATTAATCCCGGCATCACTCATCGCATCCAGATCACTCCAGTTAATACCTGTCCGACTCAACACATCCAAATCACTCCAATTAATCCCTGCATCACTCATCACATCCAGATCTGCCCAATTAATCCCTGTGCGACTCATTAAATCCAAATCACTCCAGTTGATCCCGGCATCACTCATCACATCAATGTCCAACCAATTCACTCCCGCATTGCTCATCACATCCAGATCACTCCAGTTAATCCCGGCATCACTCATCGCATCCAGATCGCTCCAATTTATTCCCGTACGACTCAGTACATCAATATCACTCCAGTTCACTCCGGCATCGCTCATCACATCAATATCACTCCAGTTAATCCCTGCATCGCTCATCACATCCAAATCACTCCAGTTAATCCCGGCAGCACTCATCACATCCAAATCACTCCAGTTAATCCCCGCGTCGCTCATTACATCAATATCGCTCCAATTAATCCCTGCCTGACTCAACACATCAATATCACTCCAATTAATTCCCGTCCGACTCAATACATCAATATCACTCCAATTGATCCCTGCATCACTCATCACATCAATATCACTCCAATTAATCCCGGCATCGCTCATCACATCCAGATCACTCCAGTTAATCCCTGTCCGGCTCATCACATCCAAATCTGCCCAGTTGATCCCCACTGCTGTCATCTCACTTAAATTCGACCAGTTAATCCCACTGCCGGTCATATCATCAATGG
>CAZBHY010000233.1:0-1761 GCA_964491705.1 uncultured Planctomycetales bacterium | reverse complement strand
CGCCTTTATCCAGATGCACCAGAACATTCTCCATAATAATGATCGCATTGGCAATCAGCGTGCCCAGCACGGTCGCAATAGCTAACAAAGTCATCATATTAATCGTAAACCCGGCCGCCTCGACTAAAAAAAGCGAGGAAATAATCGACGTCGGAATGACGATCGATGCAATAAACGTCAGGCTGGATTTCCCAGTGAACAAATACAGAATCGCCACCGTCAGCAAAATGCCGATAATAATATTCCAATATGTGTCACGCGTTTCATCAAGAATAAATTTGGTCGTATCGGTCGCAATCTCCAGCGAAACACCTTCGGGCAACCCTGCACGAAATTGATCCAAACGCCGTCGCACATCACGAGATACGTCGATCGCATTCCCATCAGACACCTTAATAATCGAAAGGCCAACCGCTTCCTTACCGTTAAAATGTGACACCGTTTCCACCTTTTTAAAACTATCTTCGATGCGGGCGATATGCTTCAGTGGAAATTGCGCACCATCCCGCGAAACAATGAGCATCTCAGCGATCTCCTGAGGGCTCTCAAATTCACCCACGAAACGCAGACTCAACGCCTGATGGCCTTTTTCCAATAACCCGCCTGGTACATTCCGATTCTTCGCACTGATACTTGCGATGACATCGCTAATGGTCACATAATGCCGCTTCATCAGCATCGGATCCAAAATGACATTGATCTGACGCTGCTTGCCGCCGTACACATCAACACTGGCGATCCCGGAAATGGCAGAAATCTGATCCCGTAATTTTTTATCCGCAAATTCATAAAGCTCTCGGCTATCCACGGTATCGCTTAACAAAACCAGATCCATCACCGGCTGCATCAACGGATCAAACTTGGCCACCACAGGCTTCTCGACATCATCTGGCAAATCATTGATGATCGCCTCAACTTTATCCTTGGCCTCAATAAACTTGACATTCACATCTTCCCCAAGATTGAACTCAATAAAGACATAACCAAAATTATCATAGGACTCGCTGCGCAGCTGACGGATGCCGGCCATCTCAGCTACGGCATCTTCAATCTTATTGATCACCAGTGTTTCCACTTCCAGCGGCGTTGCCCCCGGATAAGTTGCCGTAACCGTGATGATCGGAAAATCCACATCAGGGCTTTCTTGCACCCGAAGATTAAAAATGGAAACAATCCCCAGCACCACAAACACCGCAACAAACATAATGGTCGTGACCGGCCGCTTCACAAAAAATTCAATCATCGTCAATCTCCCCCAAGGCTGAATCATCCAAAATATTTACCATGTCGCCCTCTGACAGCTGCGTGAATCCCTGCACAATAAGAAGCTCACCATCATCCAGCCCTTGATCAATGATCGCGCCGTAACCATTGCGCTCCAAAATCTCAACAACCTTTTTTTGCGCACGGCCATTGACCGCTGTCCATAAAACATATTCATCGCCCACGTTATCAAGAACATCATTGGGGACACAGACCACATCCGAAAACATCCCTGTCTTGACATACACGACCATCCTGTCCTCATGATTCCCGCTGGACTCATCAAAAACAACTTGAACACGAAACATCCCCGCGTTCATATCACGCACGTCGGCCACAGCGGCTACATGACCCGCTGCTTCAGAATCGTTGCTTGTCAAAAACACCTCTTGGCCAACAGCCAACTTTTCTCGTGTGATGCCCGGCACATATCCTTCATACTCCTGCGCCGAGACCGCAACGACGGTCATTTTTGTTAATGCCCTGACATCGCCTTTT
>CAZBHY010000232.1:0-1783 GCA_964491705.1 uncultured Planctomycetales bacterium | reverse complement strand
TGTCCAAGATCTCTTTATTGCGAACGGCATTGTTATACGACTCTTGGGTGATCTCCGCTGTCCTCTGCGCCAACCACGCTGAAAAATACGCAATTTTGGCACGATAAATAATATCCTGCCGTGTCGCTTGCTCATTAAAGCGACTCGCATCAAGGGCCTGCTGCGCTGATTCCACGGCATTGGCGATACGCCCGAATGTCACCAATGTTTGAGATACCGTCACTCCAGTATCGAGGTGATAATCCCGCGTTGCCGAAGCTGCGGATTTGTCTGGATATGCAAAATTATTCGACCACCCCACCGTTCCTAAAACCTGAGGATATCGCCCAGCCTTTTCCTCTTTATATTCCGAGCGTTTTCTCTGAATCGTGTTGGCTTGAAGCTTGAGATCCTCGCTGGATTCCAAGGCCATTCCCACCGCGTCAATGAGCGAAAGACGCAATTCCTGCCCCGGTGTCTGAGCAAAAACCAGCCCTCCGCAAGCAACACTGATTACAACCACTCTGCTCATCATCCCACATAGTGTTTTCATCGTATGATTATCCTCTTTCATCAACGCCCAGCCCCTTCCATATTAACGATAATTGGGTCTTGTATAATTCCTTGAGCCTTCCAAAATCTTTCATATCAATGATTAAAGGAATGCCAACCAAAGTCGACATCAAAGACAACACAATATCACTCACCTGGACAGCGGCGGATATTGTATGATCCTGCTGCGCAGCCGCCACCAATTGGCTTAAAAAATCTTCCAGGCTTAAAATCCTGATCTCTTCCACACCTGGACAATCTGGAAGAACACAGGCTTTTTCCGCCGGAGTCAAATCTTCCCCTTGACTCGGCCTGACCTGTTCTCGCATGTACAACGAAATAATTTCATAAAACAAAAACGGATCCTGCATCTCTTTCGCTGTAACATCAAACAGATATTCCAGCGTTTGTAACGGAGACATCTGCACCTTGTTCTGTTTGATGTCCCAGATCAACTTCAAGAGTTTGATGCGGTGAAAATAGCAGATCAGGTCGATTTTATGAGGAAAATAATTATAAAACGTCCCTTCGGACACCTCCACGCTTTCGCAAACGTCCTTAATAGAAATATCGTTAAACCGCGCTGTTTTCAGACGCTCAACAAAGGCGTTGGCAATCGCAATCTTTGTTTTCGCATACTTCCTATCGCGCAATGGATAGTCATTGATATTCATTCACCGTACCTTTTTATAGTTGACACTAAAAAAATAGCACACTAAAATTTATATGTCAACTATAAAAATTGATGAAAATATCAACAAAATGTCACTTCATCCGCGCAACTCAAGGCCTTTGACGTGCAGTCTTTTCACGCTCATAACAAAACCGCCTCGGCAATAATGCCGAAGCGGCCATTGAAAAACTTGCCTTTAAAAACACCCGCCAATGCTATTCTTTGGATATCGATGGCTGTTTAAATTTCCGATGATGCATTTTTCCTTTTTCGTGAAGCTTCTGAAACTGCTCCTGCGTCAAAATACTCCTCATCTCCAGGATCCCTTTGAGCCGATGATCTTCCTTCTGAGCCATAAGCGTTTTCATCTCAGATTGAAGCGCATTGATCTTGTCCATATCCAGCGTTTCTTTCTGAAGTTCGGCACCGATCTCTTCTTTTTTCAATCGGATCTGTTCCATCAACATCTTGGCCTCTTCCATGGCACTTTGCCGATGCTCGTCAATTTTCTTCTGCTGCTCCTCGGTCAATTCCAGCCCTTCTAACCCCTGACCAAAGGCGCGCTCACCGCCCTTCTTC
>CAZBHY010000231.1:0-1800 GCA_964491705.1 uncultured Planctomycetales bacterium | reverse complement strand
GGACACCATCGTGTCTTGATCAATACCCAATTAAGGCATAGACCTCAAGACCGTTTAACTTTTCTCTGCCGTTTAAAAACGCCAATTCCACAATGCATGCAAACATGACAATGTCCGCCTGAAATCCGCGCACCAGCTTGACCACCGCCTCCCCTGTTCCGCCAGTGGCCAAAAGGTCGTCCATAATCACGACCCGATTGCCCGGCATCAGGGCATCTTCGTGGATTTCCAGGCAATCCTGACCATACTCCAAATCATACATCACCTGCCTGGTCTTATAGGGAAGTTTGCCTTTTTTCCTCACAGGGACAAACCCCACCCCCATGGCCACAGCCAGCGCCGCCCCGAATAGAAACCCCCTGGACTCAATCCCGACGATATAATCAATATGCTTCCCGCTCAGCGCGTCTCTCATCCCATAAATAGCTGTCTGAAACGCCCGGGCGTCTTTCAATAACGGCGTAATGTCTTTAAAAAGAATCCCTGGTTTTGGAAAATCAGGGATATCGCGAATAAAATTTTTTAGGTCTATATCGGCCACACACACCTCTCAAAAAACTGTGGTCGGTCAACAGCTACTTCATCTGGGCCACAGATTGTTTTTCCACATAACTCGCCGGAAGCATCAGTTTAAAAGGCAGTTTTTCTTTGCCTTCGCTGATCTTTTTCAAGTGTTCAATGCCCAAACGCCCCATCTCCACCAATGGCTGAGCAAATGTCGTCAGCGCAATGGATCCTGCCCAGGCCAATGGGTTATTGTCAAACCCAATCACAGATAAATCGTCCGGAACCTTAATTTTTTTCTCGCGCGCCACATCCAAGACCTCCATCGCCATGACATCCGATGCAGCAAAAATGGCCGACGGACGATCCTTCATAGCCAACAAACGTTCAGCGGCCTTCCGCGCCGGTGTCCGTAAAAAATTTCCATACGCGATATAACTTTTGGGAATCGCAATCCCGATCGTTTCCAACGCATCACAGAACCCCATCAGGCGGTTCTGCCCAGCCTGCGTCATCTGCTCACCGGCGATGGTTGCAATGCGATGATGTCCCAAGGTGACCAAACGCTCGACCGCGTCGATCGCCGCTTGATAATTGTCAATAGAAATACAATTGACCGGCTGTTTCAAATAATTATTCAACACCAACGTTGGCAGCCCGCGATTAATGGCCCGTTTAACCACATTGATATCATTATCAATATCCGCGAATAAGATCCCATCGATCATGGGCCGTTCAAACAGCGGCGAATCCAGCCATGTCCGGTGATTCTCGCGGTCCGTAATATGCATCAGCACATCAATTTTTAAACGGCTGGCCGCGACACTCACGCCTTTAATAATTTCTCCGGCGTAAAATGAATTAAAAATATCCTCAAACCGGGGAATGACCAAAACAAAGGTCTTTTTATTTTTTCGGCTCTTACCGATCTCCGTCATCAGTCTTCTCCTCAGAGATCATCTTCTTGATCTTTTTAATCGCCGCGGCTTCAATCTGACGCACCCGTTCCCGGGACACTTTGATTTCTTTGGCAATTTCAGCGAGAGTCCTGGCAGTGCCATCGACCAGCCCATAACGCATCGTTAAAATTCTCTGCTCACGCGGCAACAGATGGTCCAGCAGCGCCTTGGCCCGTTCCTTATTAAAAAAATCCTCCATCCGATCTTCCGGATTCATCAAGGTATCATCCGCAATCACATCCTTGACCTGGCCAGCGCCCTCTTCACCCAACGGCGCGTCGAGGCTGGGCATCTTCGCGATTGACCCCTTTTTCGCCAAGACGCTGGGCCATCAATA
>CAZBHY010000230.1:0-1817 GCA_964491705.1 uncultured Planctomycetales bacterium | reverse complement strand
GCGATCGAATGGCACGCGCCTTGCGCGCAAAGCGAGAAAGAGGACAGAGTAGGGGCCGCAGTTGGATCGATCAGTTACTGCCTGATGCTGTGTAGTGTTGCATACTACGGCTAACGGCTTGCTTGGCGCTTGCTTAGCTACATCCTCGATCCATCGCTTCAGCAGCGAGAGGAAGCGTCCCTTCTCATCAGTGATCGAGTCATATGGCCGAGAGGCATGCACTAGACCATTAGGTGGCTGCGCTCCAAATGAGTCGAAGTATTGCATCTCCCTCGACTCCATGTCAATGACTAGCGCTGTCCAATGCTGCCCTCCACCCATGCGGTGGTCAATGTTAAAGACGAATTGCAGCTGCTTCCATCCCTTCTCTCGCCAGTCTGTCCATACAGCCGCCGGCTGACCGTATCGAGAGATGAGTGGTGGGATCATGAAGTCAGCTGTCAGCACGCCTGCGAATCGCACTCCCTCGTTATTAGCTTCCAGCTGCCGGCATAGACGGATGATGAGGAAGTTATCGAGTAGCGCGGTCAGCTCAGCAGGCCCCGCTGCCTTGAAGGCGATCTCTTTGATGCGCAGCACCACCGGCTCATAGACCGTGCCTCTCACTGCTTCCAGCAACTTACACACCACACACTCCTCGCTGGCACACGCTGTCTTCGACTGCAGCATCTGCATGATAGTGGGTCCACTCATCCGCTTACTCGCCTTGTCCTCGGCATTGCCCGCAGTCGCTGCCAGCCAAGCGTTGTATGCATCGGCTAAGACGTGGATCTCTTCGTCGAGGAGACAGCTATTGCCTGACCTACCCAGTGCACAGGCTGTGCTTGAGTCTGTCATTTGCTCGGTCAAAAAGAGTCTAGCCGCTGCCTTGCGGCGGCTAAGTGGTGGCTAAGCTCACTTGCTTGCTGTGTAGGCGATGGTATGAGTCATAAGGTCGGCAAGGAAGGCAGTCTGCCGAGGCGTAAGAGGGACAAGGCTAGTCGATTGCATCTGTAAGAAGATGGTCATGACTGCTCTCAGCTGGATAGTGGTGCAGGAGGTGCGGTCAGTGAAGCCGATGGCGAAGTTGAAGCAGAGGATGGCGAAGTCGATGATGTAATCAGCGAGGACGGTGGCAATCGAGGAGATGAAGTGGGTCTGGATGACGACTTGCGACTGCAGCCTCTGATCAGAGACCAGCGCTGGCAGTAGACACTCTCTCACATCTCTCTCGATCCTTTCCCGGATCATGCTATGTGTCTGCGCTAGCGGGTTGCAGATGCCGGCATCTGCCATCTCTCTCGCCATCAAGTCCAATCTCTGCCGACCATAGCCGAGTCTACTGCGTATCACCATCAGCCCGAACCACGATGCATCGAAGGGATAGCGGAAGTCATCTTGCTTAAGCAGCACTACATCCTCCGCTTGATCGAGGATGATAGGACTGCTGCGACCATAGGAGCGCAGTAGCGGGATGAAGCAGCGACGTATGTCCTCCAGCCGTCCCTGCAGTCGCTCCATACTCTTCGATGAGACCAGCGACTGCATGTCTTCGACGTGCTGCTCCAAGCGAGACGCAACTGACAGGTGTCTCTCGACGTATAAGCGGAAGGCTTGATACCATAGCCGAATTGACCTCTGCAAGTCACGCACATACGGCTCGCTTCTCAGCATATGCGCTCTCTCTGCCGCTCTCTCTGCCACTGCTGTCTCTGCTGCTGTCTCTGCTGCTAAGCGCTGTCTCCGATCTAACACGCTGTCCATCGGTAGCTGCACCTTGTCTGCCGCTACCTTGCGACTGATCTTCTCCGCTAGCCGAGTCGAGAAGATGATGAGGT
>CAZBHY010000229.1:0-1828 GCA_964491705.1 uncultured Planctomycetales bacterium | reverse complement strand
GAGGACGGCGACTTCGCTCAATTCGTAAGCAACTACCGATGGATAACTGGTAAGAGGCAGGCGGCTCAGCGGGAGCTGCTAGAGGAAACCGGATATGAGGCCGATCGATGGGAACATGTCTTCTGTGGTCCTGGGGGCCCGGGGGCGTCGAGTGATATTTTGAATTTTTATCTGGCGTTTAACGCTAGAAAGGTTGGACAAGGCGGGGGAGATAGTACTGAGTCCATTGAGGTCTATGCGATTCCTCTGGGAGATGTCGAGTCGTGGCTGCATCAGCGTCAAACAGATGGGACACCTGTTGATCCTAAAATTTATGCTGGACTTTATTTCTTAACGAAATATAATAAGGTTCCTACATGATGTGGGCATCGAAGAAACACGTTACCCATTCCATACAAAAAAAATATAAAAAATAGTTAATTTAGAAAGAAGGAGATGACAATGGTTTCGTATAAGGATTTAGGGTTGGTGAATACCAACAAGATGTTTGCCAAGGCGATGAAGGGTGGATATGCTGTTCCGGCATACAATTTTAATAATATGGAACAGATTCAGGCAATTATTACGGCGTGTGTGGAAACGCAATCGCCTGTGATTTTACAGGTGTCGAGTGGCGCGCGGAAGTATGCGAACCAAACTATGCTACGGTACATGGGGCAGGGTGCGGTGGAAATGATGAAGGCTATGGCCAAGGAAAAAAAGTTAAAGAAGATTCCGATTGCGCTGCACTTGGACCACGGCGACACGTTTGAATTATGCAAAAGTTGTATTGATTCAGGATTTTCGTCGGTGATGATCGATGGTTCGCATCATTCATTCGCGGATAATATCGCTCTGACAAAAAAGGTTGTGCAATATGCGCATAAATTTGATGTCACGGTTGAGGGAGAGCTGGGCGTTTTAGCAGGGATCGAAGATGATGTTTCTGCGGAGAAATCAACCTATACCAAGCCGGAAGAGGTCATTGAATTTGTTGAAAAAACCGGGGTGGATTCGCTGGCGATTTCGATCGGCACATCTCATGGCGCCAATAAGTTCCGGCCCGAACAATGCACAAAAAATGCAGACGGCATTTATATTCCGCCGGCATTGCGGTTTGATATTTTGGAGGCGATTCAGAAAAAGCTCCCGAATTTTTATATTGTCTTGCATGGGTCATCGTCGGTGCCTGTGGAGGCAGTCAAAATTATCAATACGTATGGCGGCGCGCTCAAGGATGCCATTGGTATTCCTGAAGAGCAGTTGCGCAAGGCGGCGAAATACAACGTATGCAAAGTGAATATTGATTCGGACGGACGTCTGTGGATGACAGCGGCAATCCGTAAGGTTTTTGCGGACAAACCGGCAGAGTTCGATCCCCGAAAATATTTGGGTCCGGCACGTGATGCGTTGACCGCGATGTACAAGCATAAGAATATGAATGTGTTGGGATCAGCGGGGCAGGCGTAAGACGTATTGATATCGCATATTTATTGACGGAAAGGCGGGTCATGATGATGACCCGCCTTTTTTATTTTGATCGGTAGGGCCTGTAATAAAAAAGATGCTTTTCATTGCACTGCCTGGCAATGCTTCTTATAATAAAAATCAGTGATTGTAGTCTGATCCCTTTGAAAAAGGAGAGACGCGGTATGGCTAAGGGAAAAGTGAAATGGTTTAATGCTAAGAAGGGGTATGGATTCATTGAAGCGGATGGTGTAAGCGGTGATATTTTCGTCCACTTTAGTGAGATTCAGCAGGAGGGTTACAAAGCTCTGGATGATGGCGATGAGGTTGAGTTTGAAATGGTCGAGGATGGGAAAGGCGCAAAGGCCAAGAATTTTGTTAA
>CAZBHY010000228.1:0-1846 GCA_964491705.1 uncultured Planctomycetales bacterium | reverse complement strand
GCCAAAAAGAGTCTTGTTAAATTCCTCCATTTTATTAAACAAGTTTCGGAAGCCGGCAATGTTGAAGTCATTATAAGACCTCATCCGTCCGTCGTTATAAATGACTATATCCAAAAATTCAACGAAAACAAAATCTCTATACCATCGAATATTCATTTCTCTAAAGACTATACGATTAAGGAATGGATCGCGGCATCGGACCTTATCGGATCGTCCTGGAGCACGAGCGTCTGGGACGCGTACAATATCGGAAAACCCGCGTTCTTTTTTAAACCATTTCCCTGGCCGGATTGGTTAAAAACTTACTGGCTTGAAAAAGTTCCCGGCATAAAAGATTACGATGAATTCCGTAAAAAACTTCCTCAAATCTTGAGTAATGCCAACATCACTCGAATCACCGGATCACCCATTGAAAATATCGCCTCCGTCATCAGCCGACTTCATCAGGCAAGCGCTATATTGCCTGAAATTTCCTATGAACAAGTTTTAGAAAACATGCGAAAAGATTTTTTTGACTACATGAAGTTCTCACTAAAGCATTGTCTGGCAAAAAATCCCTACTCAAGAAACTGGCAGAAAGATTCCCGGCACGATTATTTTGAAATTCAGGAAGTTATCTGATCCCGCCCCCGGAACAATCCCGGACAAGGATTCCTTTAGAAAAATCCTTCAAATAGAAAAAGAGACGATAGCCGCAAAGGGATTTCGTCTGCATAATAAAAATAGGCCGGGTTGACGGAAAAAACAGGTGGGAAACATAATAAATAAGAACGTAAGAAATCACTGTCGCGTAGGCAGCGCCATTAATACCCCACTTGGGAATAAAAAACAGGTTCAGGCAAACATTTATAACGGCTCCGAACACGGACCTGAAAAAAAGAAGTCTTTGCTTATTCTCAACCAGGAAATACCTATAACTGACCTCGCCGATAAAAACAAAAACGTTCGATAACATATAAATCGAAATAATCCATCCGGAATCAGTAAAGGCCGTCCCGAAAAGAGTCCGGGCGAATATCCTGCCAAAGGTGGCTATGGCAAGCGTTTAAAGGATTCCTATTAAAGTAATAAAATCGAAAAGTTCCTGCATCCGTTGAAGATATTTCCCCTGCGATTCCTGTTTGATTTTTACAATCGCGGGAAATAACGACTGTGAAATTAATTTTGGAATGAAATACCATACTGTGCAGAACTTCACACCGGTCGCATAAATTCCCGTTGCTGATAAATCCAGCATTGACCTGATCATCAGCTGATCGATCTGAAGATAAACCGTTGTGGCAAGCCCCGCGAGCAACAATGGCCAGGAATCGAAAAAAAGACTTTTCACAAAATCTGCCCGACAGCTCCAACGCCAAACCGAACCCCCCTGCCGATGATAATACATCATGAAAAACCCGCTTATCGACAGCGTGTTTAAAAGATACGCGATTCCAAAAAAAACAAGAGGGGCTTTCATAAAGACCAGAGCGATCTGGCAGACCGACTGAATCAGGATTCCCAAAAAATGAACGATGGCGATATATTTGCTTTTGACCTCGGCCTGGAAATAAAATTCAAGGGTATAAAACAACCGGAAAACCTGAGAAAGGGAGATAAGGATTAACAACTGACGTTCTGTGCCACTGGTATTAATGAAAAAGCCCCCGAACACGATCAAAAAAAGAAACAGCAGGGTGCCAAAGAAGTTCAGGAAAAAAGCCGAACCTAAAAGGATATCCTGAGAAGAGGGGATTTTTACAAGTTCTCGCGTCAGAATAACATTGGAACCCAGAGAAATCACCGGGGAAAAAATCAGCACAAAACTTGTAATATAACTCAACGAACCGAAATCTTGCGGCCCCAA
>CAZBHY010000227.1:0-1861 GCA_964491705.1 uncultured Planctomycetales bacterium | reverse complement strand
TAGAGAACAGCAAGATTGGACGCGGAGCAGAGGCTGGTTACTTGCCACACTTGGACAGCCCAAACGATAGTTTTTCAAACAGGGCGTTCCCCGTTGAAGCAGAAATCGCTCATGAAATGGCGCATGCTGCGGTGTTTTTTGGCGGATTTATGAGTTTTTTTAGAAATGCATTGAATGCAGCCATGCAGATTGCTCCAATAACCGCAGCAACAGTATCTTCATGTTATTCACTTGCAAAAACAAGAAATATGGCTGCATTTCTTGATCAGGCCAATCGGGCAACACGAAATAGCTTTAGAGCCATGAATTGGGAACAACACGGATATTTTGACGATGGTTATGAAAAATGGGTAAAGGAGTAAAATGCTAAAAATATTTTACATTTTTGGGGTGATTTACGCCTGTAATCTTGTTTCAGGATATTGCGAAGAGTGCGCCAATCTTTCGAGAGAGAATGTCTCTCAGATGGGAATTGATCAAGGAATGAAAGAGCTTCGGCAAATATTCGCAGAGGGAACTAACGATCGGCTCTTCCAGTGCATGGACCGTCTTCAAAGGCAAACGATTTATGCAATAACAAACAGGCCCGATTCTCAAATTTTAGCGATTTGTGTAAAAACGAGGGGATCGGGTAGTTGTATTGATATCTGTCTAGTGGTGACGGAATCCCGTATTTATAAGTTACAGGAGGAATTCAGGGGAAGGGGATCTAAACTTTCAGTACAGGATACTCCTAAGAATATTGGGGTTGAGATTGAACGTCTCAAAGACGCCATACCGGAATATGTTCCGGACGATGGTACTGTTGTCATGGATGGAGCAAGTGGACTATGCACGCTTCGCATGGAAGAAAGTCAGTTTAAGAGTTTCGTTTTTGTACATGCGTTTAATCAACGGAATCGCATGACGATGGCATATGTTGCATTTTATGATAAATTAGCGGCATTGCCTGAAAAAGAAGTGATCAGCGATACGTTGACCCCTCTTGGAATTATAGATCAGAGGCAAACCTACTGGCCTACAGAAAAGAACAGGTAACCCAGTCGACCATGATGTATTAGCTAAAGAGCGCACGGCATGCGAATAGGTCAGTGATAACTATTGACAAATGTAAATATGCGCACAGAGGGGAGGTTGCGATGTCCGAAAGTAAGGTTTTTGATGCTGAATCTGCATTATGAAAGTGGGTTATGTTGTTTGATGGTGTCATTGTTCTGCTTCTGCGCATCGGCGCAGGATGTCGGATCATCCGCAAGGGTCGCGTGTGTGAAGGTCGCGACTGCGGCACCGTCGGCGAAGAATCGTGCCCTGACGATCTGGTATCGCGTGCCTGCGGGGTATTCCGCGCAGCAGGCTGTGCCGAGCCGGGAACGCGCCTTGAGTGTCGTGCGTCGCGGGTCGAGTGCCGCTGAACCATGAAACACATGAACCTTCATGAAAGGGAGAGATCACGCGGAGACGCGGAGATCGCGGAGGGATGGGATGCGTGGCGGGCTTCGCGGCTTTGCGTGAAAAAAAGAAAGACTCAATGCGTAATTTTTCTTGGCAACGCGAGCGTAGAAGGCGTATGTTTATAACGTGATATGAAAATCATGCCTGTGTGTTAAGGATTAAATTCACATGTACACGATCCACGAGAAACAGTCCCGGACATTCTTCAGCGTTGAGACCTTCGACGGGGCGTCGTGGGGTGTTTCTCTGTTTTGCGTTCGCGACGGCAAGTCGAGTACGACCTATGATTACACCATCGCAGGCCAGCTTGCATCCCTGACAACTCGCAACTCGGAACTAAAAACGGACTCCACCGAGTCCTTCCTCTGGGACGGACTCGCGCTCATCCGGCGCGGCGGGGTCAATTACC
>CAZBHY010000226.1:1137-1872 GCA_964491705.1 uncultured Planctomycetales bacterium | reverse complement strand
AATTCACGCCTGCAGCACTCATGACATCCACATCCGCCCAGTTCACTCCCGCATCGCTCATCACATCCAGATCTGACCAGTTGACTCCCGAACGGCTAAGGACATCAATATCACTCCAATTGATCCCCGTGCGGCTCATGACATCCACATCCGCCCAGTTCACTCCCGCATCGCTCATCACATCAAGATCAGCCCAATTGATGCCCGCACGACTAAGGACATCAATATCACTCCAATTGATGCCCGTGCGGCTCAACACATCAATATCATTCCAGTTGATCCCTGCGTCGCTCATCACATCAAGATCAGACCAATTGATACCCGAACGACTAAGGACATCAATATCACTCCAATTAATGCCCGTGCGACTTAACACATCAATATCATTCCAGTTGATCCCTGCGTCGCTCATCACATCAATATCCGCCCAATTCACACCCGCATCGCTCATCACATCCAGATCTGACCAGTTGATACCCGTCCGACTTAACACATCAATATCATTCCAATTGATCCCTGCATCGCTCATCACATCAATATCCGCCCAATTCACACCCGCATCGCTCATCACATCAATATCGCTCCAATTAATCCCCATCCGACTGAGCACATCAACGTCCATCCAATTGATGCCTGAACGAGATAGCACATCGATATCATTCCAATTAATTCCGGAATCACTCATCACATCCAAATCAGCCCAGTTAATTCCGGCCCGTGCTAAGACATCCATAT
>CAZBHY010000226.1:0-1037 GCA_964491705.1 uncultured Planctomycetales bacterium | reverse complement strand
CTAAATCCGACCAATTAATGCCCGTTCGACTTAACACATCAATGTCACTCCAATTCACTCCTGTCCGACTTAATACATCGATATCTGCCCAATTGATTCCAGCATCGCTCATCACATCCAAATCAGCCCAGTTAATTCCGGCCCGTGCTAAGACATCCATATCACTCCAGTTAATCCCTGTACGACTCATCACATCCAAGTCTGCCCAGTTCACGCCAGCATCACTCATCACATCTAAATCCGACCAATTAATGCCCGTTCGACTTAACACATCAATGTCACTCCAATTGATCCCGGCATCGCTCATCACATCAATATCCGTCCAATTGACTCCGGCGTCGCTCATCACATCCAGATCTGACCAGTTGATGCCCGTCCGACTTAACACATCAATGTCACTCCAATTGATCCCGGCATCACTCATCACATCAATATCCGTCCAATTGACTCCGGCGTCGCTCATCACATCTAAATCTGACCAATTGATGCCCGTTCGACTTAACACATCAATGTCATTCCAATTCACTCCTGTCCGACTTAATACATCGATATCCGCCCAATTGATTCCAGCATCGCTCATCACATCCACATCTGCCCAATTGATTCCCGTTCGACTTAGCACATCAATGTCATTCCAATTCACTCCTGTCCGACTTAATACATCAATATCCGCCCAATTGATCCCGGCATCGCTCATCACATCCACATCCGCCCAATTGATTCCGGTGCGACTCAACACATCCACGTCGCCCCAATTAATCCCTGCATCACTCATCACATCCAAGTCCATCCAGTTCACGCCGGCATCGCTCATCACATCCAAATCTGCCCAATTGATCCCGGCATCGCTCATCACATCCACATCCGCCCAATTGATTCCCGCCCGAGCTAGCACATCAATGTCCATCCAATTAATCCCCGCATCACTCATTACACCTAAATCCGCCCAATTCACACCCGCATCGCTCATCACATCCAAATCCGCCCAGTTCACTCCCGTACGACTTAACACATCAATGTCACTCCAATTGATCCCG
>CAZBHY010000225.1:0-1886 GCA_964491705.1 uncultured Planctomycetales bacterium | reverse complement strand
CCTTAATGATGCCGCAATGGACAAGCGGAACAGCCCATTTCTTGGGTTGAGGTTTGCTATGGATGGTTTAGATATTGACGGGATGGATGATCCATTAAAAAGATATGCCTAGACAGGAGGATTTAAGATGAATAAGGTGTGGATGGTAGGAATCATGGCGGCAGTGATTTTGGGTTCAGGGGAAATTGTTTTTGGGGAGGAGAATATGGTTGCTGCGGGCAAAACAGTCAAAATTCATTACACGTTAACAGTCAATGGGGAAATTGCGGATACCTCGATTGGTAAAGAACCGTTGGAATATGTTCAAGGTGAGCAGATGATTATTCCTGCGCTCGAACAGCAGTTGGAAAATATGACGGTTGGGCAGAAGAAAACGGTGGTTGTTTCTGCGGCAGATGGCTATGGTTTGAAAGATGATCGGGCGGTGATTGAAATTCCGAAAAGTGAATTTATTCCTGGGGAAGATCCCAAGGTTGGCGTGATGATCCAGGTGCCCACAGAATCGGGCGACCCGCTGGTGGGCGTCGTGGCTGAAGTGAAAGAAGAAACGGTGGTTCTGGATTTTAACCATCCTTTGGCCGGCAAGGATTTGAATTTTGATGTTGAGATCGTTGAAGTGAAATAGAGCGGCATGATAGGGCAGGAGCAATGACAAGGGATGGGCAGTGATCGCCCGTCCCTTTTTTATTGCAGGGGATATTTTCGTTTTTTTAGTTCTTCAAGCGGATGATTTCTGATGGTAGAATGAACAATGAATTTTGTCCGCCATGCAGAAGACCATAGACGATGAAGCGCAGGTATTGCTGCGATGGGTTTTTTAGGGTTTATGTTGAATGAATGAGGAGAGGGGAGATTATGGAATCATCATCAGATTATGAGCTCAAGGATTTTACGATTCAGTGTTTTGGGCAGGGCATGTATGATTCTCCATTTTTAAAGAATCAGCAGCGCCGTCTGGTCACGGATTCGTCCCGGGTGATTTTTTCCGTCAACGCGCAGGAATTAGATCGTGAACGAATGGCCGGACGCCCGCCGTTGAGTCTTGAAGAAGCCGGGCCTCGGAGTAAGATTTTTTTCAATGCAGAAAAAACAACAGCAGGGATCGTCACGTGCGGAGGGCTCTGCCCTGGATTGAACGATGTGATCCGCACGATTGTGATGGAGCTGCATTGGGAGTACGGGGTCAAAAATATTCTTGGCTTTCGTTATGGGTATGAAGGCATGTCATCACATCGTAAGGAAGAGCCGATAGCCATGACGCCATGGACGGTGAAGAGTATTCAGCATGATGGCGGGACGATGTTAGGGACGAGCCGTGGGGACCAGGATGTTGATGATATGGTGGACACCCTGGTGAAATATGGCGTTGATTTGCTTTTTGTGATCGGCGGAGATGGGACCTTTTCTGGAGCCAATGAATTGACGCAGAAGATTGAGCAGCGCGGGCTAACGATTGCTGTGGTGGGGATTCCCAAGACCATTGATAACGATATCTATTTTTGCGAACAGACATTCGGATTTAGTACAGCCGTGGAAGAAGGGCGCAAGGCGATTTTGTCTGCGCATAACGAGGCAGAGGCTGCGTGGAATGGTATCGGATTGGTCAAGTTGATGGGACGCGACTCCGGATTTATTGCGCTGCATTCGACGCTGGCCAATAGTGATGTGAATTTTTGCCTGATCCCAGAGGTGCCTTTTACGCTGCAAGGCTCGGGTGGCTTGTTCGCACGATTGGAGGATCGCCTGAAGAGGCGCCATCATGCGGTTATTGTCGCGGCAGAAGGCGCTGGTCAGGATTTGATTTCTGGGACACTGCAAACAGATGCCTCGGGGAATGTGTTGAACAAGGATGTGGGGTTATTTCTCAAGGAAAACATTCGTCAGTA
>CAZBHY010000224.1:0-1890 GCA_964491705.1 uncultured Planctomycetales bacterium | reverse complement strand
ATCATCCCATGATTGACCCTGACGTCAAACCCATCCGACCAGATCACGCCATTATCATGGATTTCATCAAAGAAGGATCCCGGATTTTGGATTTGGGCTGTGGCGACGGGGGGCTGCTTGAGCTGTTAATCAAACGCAAAAATTGCCATGGCGTTGGCATTGAAATCAACGAGCGTTTGATCTACCGCTGTATCGAAAAAGGCCTGACCGTATCGCACGCGGACATTGACACAGAATTATCCCATTACGCCGACCAAAAATTTGATTATGTCATTCTCAATGAAAGCCTACAGCAGGTCTTGGATGCCGAAAAAACCATCGCGGAGGCTTTACGCGTCGGTAAACATGTGATCGTGGGTGTGCCGAACTTCTGTTTTTGGAAGGCACGGGTGCAAATTTTTTTCCGGGGACGCGTGCCAAAAACAAAATGCCTACCCTATGAATGGTATAACACCCCCAACGTGCGCTTTTTCAGCCTAAAAGACTTCCGCATTTTCTGCCGTAAAAAAGATATTATGATCAAGCGCGCAATCGCCTTGGGGTTAACAAAACGCGTTCCATTTTTCCCAAATATGTTTGCCAGCGCCGGCATATTCCTGCTGCAGCGATCACCGTCCTAGAAATGGGATGATCTCAGCAAAGGCATCGGCACCAAAAAAATATTTTTTTATTTCCTCACGATACGCTGATGGGAAAAGGAGTAAGACATGCCATACATCAATCTCAAAGTTGTCGGGACGCTTAGCAAAGAGCAGAAAAATCAGATCGCCAAAGAATTTTCGGACACCTTAGAGCGTGTCGCCGGTAAGGCCAAACACCACACCTATCTGGTCATTGACGAGGTTCAAGGATCAAATTGGGCACAGGGTGAAAACTTCTTCGGATAGATTGGATCATCGCGCCCCAGGCATACTCTCAAAATTATTTTATTGCTGATAATACGGAATGACTTTGAACGCGTTGGGCGAGTACGGCGGTTTCAACAGCGGATGCTTTAAAAAAGCCAGACTGCGGGCTTGAAAGTCTGGATCATTATAAAATGCCTTTAAAAATTCCCCTAAATCACTGCCCGTATTCCAGGCAGCTTCCAATTCCCGTTCAATAATATCGATATAGTTCTGAACCAATGCAACAGCCTGAGGGTCAACCCCGTCCCGTTCCATTTCTTCTAATGCCCGGTACAAAATTGAGATCTCTTGAAACGCTCCGATTAAAATCTCAGGGTTGTCATTCAGAACATACTCAGTAAATACCACAAAATTATTCACCGATTCAATGACCAGGCGTTCTTGAACAAACACATCATTTTCTTTGGCGTGCCCACGGATGGTCTTTTTCTCATGCACTCTCAGGCGACGCGTTTGTGCGTCTGGCCAAGGAATAGAAAACAATGACTGAAATCCATTGAGGTCTTTGTTGCTCATTTTTTCAAAAAATTAATATGCGGCTGCAAATGGGCTGCCGCCATTCGTGTTTTTTTTGGTCAATCTTGACGCGAAGTGGTTTAAAACACGTTCAAAGACCGGTAAAAAAACCTGACAGGACGGACACTCCGCATCCAAGTTCGACCAACGCGCAACAAATTCTTCGGCTGGAGAAAGACTGGGATTTAAAAAGTCCTGCGCTTCAAACGCGGCCATTGTTGCAATCAAATCATTCAAAAATTCACTGAGCAAGCCTGGATAATCATCGGACAACGCCCGTATGGCTTCTTGTGAAAAATCATCTTGTGACACCACATCAGTAATTTTTAAAAATAATGCCTCTAAATCCTGTTCCTGAAGATCAGTTTTCGCTAAGGCATTTAAATGTGGCGTCATGATAAAACAGTGGAGGGACAGACACAACAGGATTCCGGCAAAAACCTTTAAATTTTTTCTTATGATCATG
>CAZBHY010000223.1:0-1897 GCA_964491705.1 uncultured Planctomycetales bacterium | reverse complement strand
GTTATCAACAGTTTCTACCTTGGGGACCTTGACTAAGCTGCAATTTGTTGATGGCTGGCCAAGAATTTATGTCGGCATAAACGACGGTGGCAATGACGATTTAAATGATGCAGGCGCAGAGGTGTTCACCGCTGATGATGCGGCTGGAACATATAGCGGCATTCTTCAAATTACGGCAACTATCAGTTAAGCCCTAGGTGAAAGGATGTGGCACGCAGCGCCCTCATAATGAGGGCGCGCGCGCCAATTTTGTATATGAAAAAGATATTGATGACAATCGGTCTAATCATTTTTTTCGCATCTGTATTGCCTTTTCATGCAGCAGCACAGCTTTTAATAGAAGAGGGCAAGATAAAAAAAGTGGTGACTCCTGGTCAGGCAGTTGCGGATAGTATCACTGTTCACAATTCCACTGATCAAATGCTGGAGGTGAATGTTTATCTTGAAGATTTTGAGTATGTCGCGCCATTTGATGGAATGAAAAAATTTTATCCAGCAGCAACCCTCAGCCGTTCTGCGACGGGGTGGATGAATTTTGAACCTCGGCAGTTTCAGCTGCCTCCTCATGCAAAACAGAAATTAAATTTTACCGTTAACGTCCCTCAAGGCGCGTCAGGCGGGTATTACAGTGTGATTTTTTTTGAACGTAAGGATACTCAACAGGTTGATGGACAGGTGGGCATTCAAATTATCAGCCGTGTTGGGTCGTTGCTTTTTTTTGAGACTACGGACCGTAAAAAGCAAATTGCGCTAAGTGATTTATCATTTGATCAAGGTGTTTTAAAAGGCAAGATCACCAACACGGGGAATATTTATCTTGTCGCGCAATGTCTGTATTATGTGATCGATAAAGATGGCATTCCTGTTGATCGCGGAGAATTAGATCCATTTTATTTTTCTGAAAAGAGTCAGACCAATCTGGAGGTTCCTTTTTCGAAAGATCTTCCTGCGGGACGTTATGCTGCAGTATTGACGTTTGATCTGGAAGATGGGGCATCATTTGTTGAGGAAGTCAATTTTTCTGTCGATCATGCAGGGGTTTTTCGTAAACAATAAATCCAAGCTCATGAGTGCAATGCGGGGGAGAGACATGCTGCCGGATTTTATGAGATCGCTTAATTATGGAAAAAAGGTGTCTAAAAAATATTTTGATTGGCTTGTTTGCGGTTGGGACTCTGATCTTTCCCGTTCAGCTTGGATACACCCAATATCCGGGGATATACCAGCATTATCTTGATCGGGCCAAAGAAGCAATCCGCAAGGAAGATTATCGCTCGGCCCTTTTATTTCTTGAAACGGCGCAGTCTGTCCAGCCTGAAAGTCCTGAAGTCCTTCAATATCTGAATGTCGTAACACATGCCCTTCAACAACGGATCCAACCGCTTGAACCTGCTACGGTCAAAGCCAGCGAACCTCAAGTTGTTGAGAGGACATCTCCTGAATTAAATATTCCTACGCGCGTATCCGAGCCAATACCGGCTTCTTCACACGAATTCCTGAAAAATGAGGCAAGGACGGTGAGCATCCCTATGGTTCAGCCTCCGATACCATCGCAAACCTTTTCCCCTGAATCAGCAGTCGCATCAGATGTTCCGATTGCGCCGTTAACACCGTCAAATTCTGCTGCGCTACCTGAGCGTCAGCGCATTATCTTTGAACTGAATGATGAGGCATGGAAGGCTCAGCCAGATATGGAAATCGAATTGGGGTTGGATCAAGAGCTTCTTATGCACGGACGGAATATTGCGCGTTATCTTGTTGTTGCTTCGGATGTGGTGCATGTTGTTCGTCAGGCGAACCGGGAGATTTTAATTGTTCCAAAAATGTATGGTCAGACATTTGTCCATGTTTGGGATGAGCAGCAGCGCTGGACATTTTATATTAAAACAGTTTTTCC
>CAZBHY010000222.1:0-1905 GCA_964491705.1 uncultured Planctomycetales bacterium | reverse complement strand
TATGAAGATTAGTTTTCATATTAACATCAAAGCTGGGCTTATTCAACAGCAGGACAAAATATTTTTACCGTCTTTCCGTGATGATGAGCACTGCCGCAGCCCTCCCTTCACATGGGCGCGCGTGCGTTCTACTTCTGCTCTGCCTGTTTCTTACTCAAATTCATCCGCTTCATTTTATCAATCTCGGTCAGCTTGACCTTGAATGTATCCCCGATCTTCACCACGTCATTGCAATCCTTCACATACGTATCGGACAGTTCTGACACGTGAACCAGGCCTTCGCGGCCAGGCAAAAATTCACAAAAGGCACCAAAATTCATTACGCGCTTGACCACCGCGTCATACACTTTTCCGACCACGGGTTCTTCCAAAAACTTATTAATGTGATCCATCGCATTGCGCGCGTTATCTTTGCCAACAGCCGAAACAAAGACCGTGCCATCATCATCAATATCAATTGACTCGCACTGAAAACGTTCGATTGTCTCTTTAATGGTCTTTCCACCCGGTCCAATAATCAGACCGATTTTATCCGGCGGTATCTGTCCGATCAAAATCTTCGGAGCATATTCTGAGACATCCGCCCGAGGAGCCTTGATCGCACGATCCATTTCATTCAAAATCATCAGCCGGGCCTCTTTGGCCTGACTAAGCGCACGACGCAGAAGATCAATGCTGACATTCTGGATTTTCAGATCCATCTGGATCGCATTAACGCCTGAACGGGTTCCGGCGACTTTAAAATCCATATCGCCGAAATGATCCTCCATCCCCATGATATCCGTAAGCAAAATCGGGGCCTTCCCTTCCTGCGTCACCAAACCGATCGCAATGCCCGCCACAGGAGCCTTGATGGGAACGCCCGCGCTCATTAACGCCAAACTCCCAGAAGACACCGAGGCCATGCTCGATGATCCGTTGGACTCCAAAATTTCCGATACAATCCGTATCGTATAGGGAAAATCCTCTTTGCTGGGCAGCACTGCCTTCAATGCCTTGGCAGCCAATGCGCCATGTCCGATATCGCGGCGAGACGGACCGCGCATCGGTCGGACTTCTCCGACACTAAAAGATGGAAAATTGTAATGCAGCATAAAATTCTCATAGGTCGTTCCCTCGAGGGATTCCACCAATTGTTCATCCCGTTTAGTCCCCAGCGTTACCACGCCTAGACTTTGCGTCTGTCCACGCGTAAAAAGACTGGACCCATGAGTCCGCGGCAAAACATCCACTTCCGCAGAAATCGGTCTGACCTCTGTGATACCGCGGCCATCTGCACGACGTCCCTCTTCAAAAATCAAACGACGGATCTCATCATATTCCACCAAATCAAACACCTTAAGGATATCCGCCGCAGCAATCACGTCCTCATCACTGCGCTTGCATTCCTCATAAACAGCCATATCTGCAATCAGATCATTGATCAGATCACCGCGTGCACTGTCACGCTCAGCCTTATCACTGATCTTATACGCTCCCGTGAGATGCTCCTTCGAAATCTTTCTGACCTTTTCCAAAAGCGCGGGATTCATCGGACGAGTGGTAATATCGGATTTCTCCTTGCCAATCTGGGAACGCATTGTTTTTTGCAGATCAATCACCACGCCAATGTGACTGGCCGCAAAATCAAGCGCCTCAACAATCTTTTCTTCAGAGATCTCTTTGGCCTCGCCCTCAATCATGACCAGGCCTTCTTTTTTGCCGGCCACAATAAAATCCAACTTCGCCTGAGCCCGCTGCGCATATGTCGGATTTAAAATAAATTCATCCTCAACTAACGCGATACGTGCAGCTCCAATGGGTCCGGAAAATGGAATATCAGAAATTTCCAACGCAGCCGACGTCCCGACAATCGCCAAGATATCTGGATCATTCTCTCCATCACTGCTCAAAACAGTGGCGATA
>CAZBHY010000221.1:0-1910 GCA_964491705.1 uncultured Planctomycetales bacterium | reverse complement strand
CTTTAACGCACCGACTAAATTCTGTGATCCGTCATCCACTCTAGCCGGGCCTAAAAGAATCTGTTCTAACGTCCCGGTTGTTCCAACACGGATTCGTGTGCCCCGCGGTAAATTCGCATGAGGCATCGCCATCCCCCAGTGATAACCGCGGCCAGGGGCTTCTTCCGCTTTTGCGAATGCTGATCCAACCATACATGCGTCAGCACCAGCCGCAAAGGCCTTACAAATTTCCCCTCCGATCCTCATTCCGCCATCGGTAATAATCGGGATATATTTTCCGGTTTTTTTAAAGAAATGATCTCTGGCTGCTGCCGCATCCACCGTTGACGTAATTTGTGGAACCCCGATACCCAAAACACCGCGCGTTGTACACGCTGCGCCAGGACCAACTCCAATTAAAACAGCGCTGGCCCCTAACTCCATCAACTCCAATGCCATTTTATAGGTCACCACATTGCCAATCGCAACAGAAATATGCACGCTCTGACATAACTTGCCATAATCGCAAGCCTCATATTCCGTTGATATATGCTTCGCTGATGACACTTGTGACTGAACGACCAGACAATCCGCTCCTGCCTCTTCCAATATCTTGCCAAATCGGATGGCATGCTGCGGCACACAGCCTGCGATGGCTGGAACACCCGCACTTTTGATCTGATCGATGCGTTTTGCGATTAATTTTTCCTGAACAGGAGGAAGATAGAGTTTTTGAAGCAATTCAATGGCTTTTTCAGGGGAAGCTTGAGCAATTTCACTTAAAATTTCACTGGGATCCTCATAACGGGTCTGAACTCCATCCAAATTGAGTACGGCGATTCCTCCTAATTTCCCCATGGCAACGGCGAAATTCACATCCACAACACCATCCATGGCTGCAGCAAGGATAGGAATTTCGAGCTTTTTACCGGTAAATTGCCAACTGGTATCCACTTCATTGGGATTAATTGTCTGCATCCCTGGAACCAGAGCCACTTCATCAAATCCATAACACCGCCTTGCCCGGCGCCCGATCCCAATCCATTCTGCCATTCAATCGCTCCTTTTTGTCAAATCCATGTAAATATTTGAAAAATATAGACTTATTGCTGAAAAAAGGCTGAATTTAATTATAAAATTATCTTTTAATATATATAAAAACTTATAAAATGTCAACTATAAATAAAATAGGGATATGTAAAATCTCACATATCCCTTGTTTTGCCCTCTATCTATCACATATAACGCATGCAGAAAAAAAATTCTATAAAAGCTCCTTCCTTAGGGTCAAGCACCCAAAAAAATCCATCATCACAATTCATGCCAATTTAAGGTATCACCCCTGGACCAATCCTGGTTGCTGAAAACACTCCTGCCCCAACAATAGTGACTCCGCGGATAGAATTCATGCAAACTTGGGCAGGCCCTGAACCAAAACAACCTCCACCCGTAGATGTTGGACGATCGCTATCACAATATTGAAAAACTAAAAAATCCTCTGGGGCTCCGTTCTTTAATCCCGCGCTCAATTTATAGCAATAACCCGTGCCCCTACCATCACTCGTTGATAGGCTGGTTGAGCTACTCCCAAAATAAAAATGACTTCTCGGGTCTAAAAAGGGATTTTCAATATCCAAATTTGCAAATGACATACAGTCGTTACTATCCGGAAATTTCCCTTGCCCGCTCATCAAGATGCACCGCTGAATAGAACTGTGTATCGTATTAAAGAACTGGATGGCCTCAGGAGCATTCGCCGCCTTGACCATTTGCGACAACCTGGGCAAGGCCAATGATGTCAATACCCCGATAATAATAATCACAATAATAATTTCTAAAAGAGTAAACCCTTGATTTTTTTTCATGCGATGATTTTATATCGAGTAGGAGGCGGGATTACTCCCGCCGTCCTCTCACACCACCGTACATAC
>CAZBHY010000220.1:0-1931 GCA_964491705.1 uncultured Planctomycetales bacterium | reverse complement strand
ATTCATCAATCTTTTTTTCCTTCAGCAGATGAAACGCCTCAACCGCCAATTTTGACTGTTGAATGGTCGTTGGCGTCCGCGTCATCACCTCATTAACTTTTTGTGACAAAAGAATATCCTGATGTCCAAAATGACGGCGAATATCTCCATCCGTCAATATCCCCACCAATCGACCGGCGCTATCAATCACACAGGCAGACCCACAACGCGCCCGTGTGATCGCCACCAAAACATCTTTAACCGCAGTCTCTTGTTTCACACGTGGATAATTTTTCCCGCCGCGCATAATATCTTCCACCTTAAGATATAACTGACGCCCCAACGCCCCTCCGGGATGATAAACGTAGCCGTTGTCGATGCCATGGGAGCGACCCCTAACGGGCATCCCTCGGACTGAACACCGACATCTAAAACAACGTCGCATGATTTGGCCAAAGCAGATTTTGGATTACCGGTCATCGCGATTGTGGCGGCCCCAATCTTTTTCAATAAGGGCGCCAAACGAACCGTTTCTTCCGTTTGACCACTGGTCGAAATGACAATCACAACATCATTTTTCGTCACTTGCCCCAAATCACCATGCACCGCTTCCGCACTATGCATAAAAACACTGGGCGTGCCGGTCGATGATAATGTCGCGGCAATTTTCCGACCAATGATCCCTGTCTTGCCCATTCCAGACACAATCAAACGCCCCTGGCATTTCACGATCATATCCACAGCCTTTAAAAAATTCTTGTCTAATTTTTTGGCCAAACCGCGGATTGCTTCAGCCTCAGTGAGAATCAATTTTTTTGCGCACGTTAATGACATCCGTTTTCCTTTCCATAAAAAATCTTATTGCTAATCCGACACTGATCAGATCTGCCCATTTCCGTTACTCAATGTCCGGCGATCGTGTCACGTCACAACGAACAACATCGTGTTTGGCTAAATGCAGATGCGATGCAGGCGGCCTATGCTCAAACCCAACCTCCAGGATAGCCTCTTGATCCGTCACATCAAACAATTTTAATGAATGAAAAACATGATCTCCATCGCCCCAACGCAATGTCTCACCTTCACGAAGGACTTTCACATCACTGAATGCGCTATCACGTATTTCTCCATCTGAGCCGATCACATCCATGACCTGAACAACCCCGTCACCCCGCGTACGGTCAAAATCGAATTTAACGGTAATCGCGTCATCATGAACAATAACCGTCTTAATGTTAGCAATATGCTGACATTGTTCGGCAAACGACGCGCCATGAATCAAGGCAATCACACAACAAAAAAATATAATGCGTTTAATCATCACTTTTTCCTTCGCTTGACCACGGCATCAATCATGATTAAATCGGTCAGCAAATTTTCCAAACAATCCAATGGCAGCATATTTGCCCCATCTGATTTTGAAGATTTCGGATTGAGATGAACCTCTGTAAAAATCCCATCACATCCCGCAGCCACCGCAGCGCGCGCGAGTAATGGCACAAACTCGCTCTGTCCTCCGGATGTCTTGCCTCGACCGCCAGGCTGCTGAACACTATGCGTGGCATCAAAAATCACCGGATATCCCAAACCCCGCATAATCGCCAGACCGCGAAAATCCGATACCAACGTATTGTATCCAAAAGAAATGCCCCGATCCGTGAAGAGAATTTTTTTGTTTCCGCTGTCCGAAACTTTTTTTGCGACTTCTTTCATATCCCACGGCGCCATAAATTGACCCTTTTTGATATTCACAATTTTTTTCGTTTTGGCGGCGGCGACCAATAAATCTGTCTGGCGGCACAGAAAGGCCGGAATCTGAAGAATATCCGCAACAGTCGCCACCTCAGCCGCCTGTTCCGGTAAGTGAACATCTGTCAAAATCGGGACATGAAAGGTTTTTTTCACTGCCGTGAGAACCAACAACCCTTTTTTCAAACCCGGTCCGCGAAACG
>CAZBHY010000219.1:0-1931 GCA_964491705.1 uncultured Planctomycetales bacterium | reverse complement strand
GGGAAATGTTGCGTGGTCGGATGCGGCGCGCTGGATATTGATTATCGGGCAAAACAGATTCGCGTGGGCACGGAAGTCATTCGTGAAGGCGATGCGATCTCTGTGGACGGGTCGACCGGGGAAGTGATCAAGGGGGCTTTGAAGACATCAGATTCTCCTGTGATCGACGGAATCATTAATGATAACCCGAAAGCCAAAGAACATCCGATCTATAAGATTTTTATGTCGGTGATGAAGTGGGCTGACAATGTCCGTGAGATCAAGGTGCGGACCAATGCAGATTCACCTCAGGATGCGACCAACGCCCGTTTGTTAGGCGCGGAAGGTATCGGATTGTGCCGTACCGAGCATATGTTCTTTGAAGGAGAGAGGATTTGGGCGATTCGCGAGATGATTCTTGCGGATAACCAGGAAGGCCGTGAAAAGGCCTTGGCAAAACTCCTTCCGTATCAACGGAAAGATTTTGAAGGTATTTTCAGGGCCATGAAGGGGCTGCCTGTGACCATCCGGTTGCTGGATCCGCCTCTGCATGAGTTTTTACCGCATGATGAGGCCGGGCAGGCAGAAATGGCTCGACGGATGAACGTCACATCGGAGCAGGTGAAGACCAAGGTCAATCAGCTGCATGAGATGAATCCGATGCTTGGGCATCGCGGCTGCCGTTTATCAATCACCTATCCTGAGATCTGCAAGATGCAGGTGACCGCGATTATCGAAGCGGCCTGCAATGTGGCTAAGGAGAAGGTCAAAGTGTTGCCGGAGATCATGATCCCGCTGATTGGAACCAAGCAGGAATATGATATCTTGGAGACGCTGATTCGAGAAACAGCCGATGCGATTATCAAGGCCAATAAGGCTTCGGTCAAATATATGGTCGGAACCATGATGGAAATTCCTCGCGCGACGCTGGTTGCAGATCAGGTGGCGGAAAAGGCCGAATTCTTTTCTTTCGGCACCAATGATTTGACGCAGATGACCTTAGGGTTCAGCCGGGATGATGTGGGGACATTTTTACCGGAGTATATTCGTGCGAAGATCTATCGAGATGATCCTTTTGCGTCGATTGATCAGGGCGGCGTTGGTCAACTGGTCAAAATGGGCGTGGAGCGCGGCCGGTCTGTGCGCAAAGACCTCAAGTGCGGTGTTTGCGGTGAGCACGGCGGTGATCCGGATTCCGTGAAGTTTTTTGTCAAGGCGGGTTTGAACTATGTGAGTTGCTCGCCTTACCGTGTGCCGGTTGCGCGTTTGGCGGCTGCACAAGCCGTGATTGAAAAACGTGGCGCCAAAAAGCCTGCGGCAAAGAAAGGGAAAAAGAAATAAATTGTGAGCATGATCAGGGCACAAAGGCATAACGATACAAAGACGCGTGGCTCAGGAAATCTTGAGCGAAGTTTTTACGTCTCATATATCTTTATGTCTTTGTGCCTTTTTTTTGGAAATGCTTGAAAGATCAGAGAAGTTTCTATATAGTACTAAAACATAAGAAAAATTATTTTTTTGGCATCATTCAATCACGATATTTAACGATTATGGATCCGATTAAATCATATTTTAAAGATGTGCGTGGGATTGCCCTGCTGACACCGGAAGAGGAAATTTCTCTGTCCAAGCGTATTCGCAAGGGAGATCAGGAGGCGCGCAAGCAGATGATACGCGCGAATCTCCGTCTGGTGATCAGCATTGCGAAGCGGTATGTCAATCTGGGTGTCCCTTTGAGTGATTTGATTGAAGAAGGCAACATTGGGTTAATGCGCAGTGTGGAAAAATTTGATCCGGACAAAGGATTCCGTTTTTCCACATACGCGGCCTGGTGGATCAAGCAGGCGATCTCCCGTTCGATTATTGATCAGGGCAAGATGATCCGGGTGCCTGTGTACATGAATGAAGAGATTTTGAAGTATAAAAAGGCGGTTGAGGCCTTGACCCATAAA
>CAZBHY010000218.1:0-1960 GCA_964491705.1 uncultured Planctomycetales bacterium | reverse complement strand
GGTTTTCCCAGCGTGCGGGAGCGATTTCTGCTGATATTTCAGGCGGGTGGTGACGCGAGTCGATATGATCTTTGGCAGGCTGCGTGGGCGATGTTTCAGGATTCGCCGGTCATTGGGACAGGTGTAGGGCTTTTTATGAATCGGCTGTCGGAGTATTCTCAGCTCCACGGTCAATATGCGCATAATAATTACATTCAGGTTTTAGCGGAAACAGGGATGCTGGGGCTGGCGACTTTTTGGTGGTTTTTATGGGAGCTGATGTCTCGGGCGTATCTGCAACTGAAAAAAAATGGGAACACGATCGGTGTGGGTATTTTTTTAGGTCTGACCGCGTTTTTGATCCATAGTTTTTTTGATACGCAATTGTATTCGCTGCGCATTGCCGTGCTGTTCTGGATGTTGGCTGGAGCGATCAGTGTGCATAGCGCGGTACAGGATAGGGAAAAATCATTGATATCGCCGACAGCGAGTGGTTAGTAGCTCGTGAGGGAAGGCAATGGGGGAGGAGCTATGAGGCTGAGTGTTTTGATTCCCGCATATAATGAGGAGAAATGGATCGCCACGGTGATCGATAAGGTCTTCGCGCAGAAGATTCCCGGCATTGGTGATATTGAGATTGTGATTGTGGACGATGCCTCGGTGGATCAGACCGCAGCGGTGGTGCGGTCGTGCATGCAGCGTTATCCGGGCAAGATTGTTTTGATCCATCATGAAAAAAATATGGGCAAAGGCGCAGCGGTGCGCAGCGCTGTGGACGCCATGACCGGTGATCTGTGTCTGGTCCAGGACGCGGATGCGGAGTACTCGCCAGAGGATTACGCGCTTTTGTTGCGCCCGATCGTTGATGGTTTTGCGGATTGCGTGTATGGTTCCCGGTTCGCTGGTTCACAGCACAAACGGGTGTTGTTTTTTTGGCATTACGTCGCCAACAAATACATTACATTACTAAGCAATATGTGCACGAATCTGAATTTGACGGATATGGAAACAGGATATAAGGCCTTTCGTGCAGATCTTTTAAAATCGATCCCCATCCGGTCGCATCGTTTTGGTTTTGAGCCAGAGATCACGGCGAAAATCGCCCGGCGTCAGGCGCGTATTTATGAGGTGGGGATCAGTTATTGCGGACGGACATATGCGGATGGAAAAAAAATTACATGGATTGATGCCATCAAGGCGGTGTGGACGATTTTGAAATTTCGGGTGGTCGATGACAGCAGAAAATCAATGGGTGTTTAGCGATTCTAAAGGGGGTCTCAATGTCTCAAAAGAAAGCATTTATTACCGGTATCACCGGTCAGGATGGATCGTATTTGGCAGAATTTTTATTGGAGAAGGGATATAAAGTTTATGGTATGGTCCGTCGTTCCAGTTCGTTTAATACCGGCCGCATCAATCATATTTATCAGGATATTCATGAGGAAGATGCGAATTTGCGTCTGGTGTATGGAGATTTAAGCGACGCTAGTTCTTTGGCGCGTCTGTTAAAACAGATCAACCCGGATGAGATTTATAATCTGGGGGCGCAGAGTCATGTCCGGGTGAGTTTTGACATTCCGGAGTATACCGCGGAGATCACAGCGTTGGGAACAACACGTATCCTCGAGGCGATTCGGGATTCTGGAATCAAAACAAAATTTTATCAGGCATCGAGCTCGGAGATGTTCGGGCTGGTGCAGGACGTTCCGCAAAAGGAGACGACGCCTTTTTATCCGCGTAGTCCGTATGGCGCGGCCAAGGTTTATGCGTATTGGATGACGGTCAATTACCGTGAGGCGTATCACCTGTTTGCCTGCAACGGAATTTTGTTTAACCATGAATCTCCTCGCCGGGGAGAGACCTTTGTGACGCGGAAAATCACCAAGGCCGTGGCGCGTATTAAACAGGGCATTCAGGACAAGGTGTATTTAGGGAATCTGGACGCGAAGCGTGACTGGGGGTTCGCCGGGGATTATGTTGA
>CAZBHY010000217.1:0-1960 GCA_964491705.1 uncultured Planctomycetales bacterium | reverse complement strand
GCTTCTGACTCCAGATGGTAATCTCGAAGGATTATTCCGGGCCTATCAGATCAAATATGTCAGAATGGACTATGTACTCAACCACCTTGAGAATCCAGACCGCGCAGACAAGGTCGAAGGCTGTCTCAAAAAGCTCGGAATTAAATACGAAGTCAAGAAGGCAAACTACATAAAGATCCGCCTCGCAGTAAAAGCCCTATGCAAAACGCTTGCGCAGGAAATCCGGCAGGTCGTTGAACCGATCATGATCCGCCGTAATCGGCTCGACCTGAAGGGTGATCCCGATTATACAAAGGAAGTGGGAAAACATATCCCGACCATGCATGACCCCGTGGAGCAGTTCTATAAGCTTTCACCCGAACAAAGCGCATTTTACGATCTGGTTATTCGCGAGTATTTCGGAAAAGACAGTGCTTTCACCGGTGCGATTTATCAGCCGGGAGCCTACACACCGCAGCTGTCTGATGCCAACTCAGATATCGAAAATGAAGAACAAGACCCCGTTGTCCTTCTGAACAACCAGCAACGAAACATGTACAAATTTATCCGGCGACTACTCGTGAGGCGCTTTGAAAGCTCTTTTGGCGCATTTTCAAAGACGTTGGATAATCTGATTCGTGTACACAAGAATGTCAAGCGTCTTGCTGTTCCCCCTCCCCTTGGAAAAGGTATCGTTGTTTTGGATCGTGCCTTGATGGATAAATTACTGAACATGGAAGACGCATCCGATGAGGAAGTTGACGATTTCCTCAGAACTCAAGAAGCGCTTTACGATTCTGGCAGTGACCATTTAACTCAAAGAAATCTTCAGGTTTACAAGGTTGCCAAGGACTTTGACGATAATGGTATGAAGCGTTTCAGTCGTGATTTAAAAGCGGACATCGCGCTTCTTGAAAAAGTCAAAGCTGAGGTTGATCAGCTGGATTTGATCAACAACGATCCCAAGGCTCTTGAGTTAGTCTCCGAAATCCGCGCTGTCCTATCAGGAAACCATCCGGCGATCACACCTCATTTAAAAGGACCGCAACGGAAGATTCTCGTGTTCACGGAGTTCGGTGATACGGTAGAGCATTTGAAAGGTTACCTGGACCGAGAATTCCCAAATCAGGTCCTGACGATCTGCTCATTGAATAAGGAAATGGCTTCAACAGTCCGAAAGAACTTTGACGGCTCATGTAATGCCGGCATTCAACAAGACCAATTCAAGGTTCTGTTGGCCACAGATAAGATGTCTGAAGGGTTCAACCTAAACCGTGCTGGACTGGTGATTAATTACGATATTCCATGGAACCCGACCCGTGTCATTCAGCGTGTTGGACGAATCAACCGGATCGGTACAAAGGTGTTTGACGACCTCTATCTCTTTAACTTTTTTCCCTCTGAGCAAGGAAAGAGTTTGCATAATGTCAGGCAGATCGCCACCAATAAGATGTTTATGATTCACACATCTATCGGGGAAGACTCAAAGATCCTGGACGTTGACGAAGAGCCCACAGCAGCAGGCCTGTTTGAAAAACTAGGACGAAATCCTGATACGCTCGAAGAGGAAAGTTTTTTGACTCAAGCCAAACGTGAATGGGCTGATATTTGCGAAAAATATCCGGCCATCATCGAAAAAATCAACAAATTGCCGGGACGAGTAAAAACCACACAGCAGAAGGACATGGATAGCACATACCTGTTTGCGCGCAAAGGGATGACCCTTTTTGCTTTGCGGCACCGTGATGCAGACAATCTTGACAATACAATCGTACACCTTTCAATACAGGATGCAATCCACGAAATCAAATGTACGAGTCAGGCAAAAAGGGCGGCAAAATTCTCTGATGGATTCTGGCCTCACTACGAGGCGCTTCAACAGAGCTTATCAGGCCGGCGGCATGCGAATGCGCCGGGGACGACTTCGCTTATCACAAAGGCGAGGAATACGCTAATCGACAAGATAGCTGCAGGCGTGGGA
>CAZBHY010000216.1:0-1963 GCA_964491705.1 uncultured Planctomycetales bacterium | reverse complement strand
GGTTGGGAATTTGTCCCTTTAACCGCGGCGGAAATCGTTGATGGGGGTGACGATCTGACTGAAGATATTCGTATGCGAGGATATAAACTTGTAAAAAATGACCCCGGTTTAGTGCTGGATTTGACAGACATGAAGGCGGGGCGTTATGAGGAGGGTGCGGATGGAGTTTTGCGGCTTATTGAAGCGTTTGAAGCGGCTGATGGTCAATCGGCATCTTCACCTCTTGCCATGCAGGCGGATGATTCGGTCGGTGGTATCGACATGAACCCGGCCTTTTTGGACCTAAAAATACTCCGAGACGGATCTGGTATACCTTTGCCTATGAGCGAACAGCCGGCTGATTTGTTGATGCAGGTTGACGGATTTTTTCCGATCATCATCAATGTGACCCCGGTGTACAGTCTTCCGATGCTGTTAGGGCTGGAGGTCGATCCGGATGGGCGCCAGGGCCAGCGTTTGAGTCGACTGGATGCGATGGATCAGGTCGGGAAGATTGACTGAAATATAGGCGCCCTAGCAGTGCCGAAAAGATTTTAAAGCAAGTGGTGCAAGGTCGCCTTCCACACAGGGATTTCCTCGTTTTTTGCTTCTCCCGTCGTTATAAAACTCTTGCGTTTTTAAAAGGTTTTGTTAAAATAAGCCCTCACGCTTTGATTAATCAATATGAACATAGGCTGAGTCAATAAAGGCATCGGGTTGCTATGGCAAAGAGTGTCAGCATGGATACCATCGTGTCGTTGTGCAAGAGGCGCGGTTTTATTTTTCAGTCGTCGGAGATCTACGGCGGTTTGGCTGGCGCGTGGGATTACGGCCCCTTGGGTGCGGAATTGAAGCGCAATGTCAAAAACGCGTGGTGGAAGGCTGTGGTACAGGATCGCGATGATGTGGTTGGGCTTGATTCAAGCATCCTGATGCATCCCAAGACATGGGAGGCGTCGGGCCACACGGAAAATTTTACCGACCAGTTGCTCGATTGTAAAAACTGCAAGCGCCGGTTTCGCGCGGATCATATCGGCAAGGCCTGCCCGGCCTGCGGAGGCAAAGAATTCACGGATAGCCGGGCGTTCAACCTCATGCTCAAAACGTCGTTGGGCGCGATGGAAGATTCCAGCAGCGTGGTGTATCTGCGGCCGGAAACAGCGCAGGGCATCTTTGTCAATTTTTTGAATGTTTGTGATACCAGTAGAAAAAAACTGCCGTTTGGCATTGCACAGATCGGCAAATCGTTCCGCAATGAAATCACCCCGGGAAATTTCACGTTCCGCACGCGAGAATTTGAACAGATGGAGCTGGAATATTTTGCTAGACCCGACGAGGCTGTGGAGTGTCATCACCGTTGGATTGAGCAGCGTTTTCAATGGTATCTGGACAATGGCATTGCCAAAGAAAATCTTCGGCTGCGGCCCCACGGCAAGGATGAGCTCGCCCATTATTCCGTCGGATGCACGGACATTGAGTATCAGTTTCCGTTTGGATGGTCAGAGCTCGAGGGGATCGCCAATCGCACCGATTTTGATCTCAAGCAGCATTCCCAATTTTCTGGAAAACAGCTGATGTACAAAGACAATGTGACGCATGAGGAGTTTTTTCCGCATGTCATTGAGCCTTCCGGCGGAGTGGATCGTGCGGCACTGGCCTTTTTGGTGGACGCCTATCATGAAGAGGAGGTCAGTGGGAGCACGCGGGTCGTGTTGCGCTTGCATAAGCAATTGGCGCCGGTTAAGGTGGCTGTTTTGCCATTGATCAAAAAAACATCGGAGATTGTCACGATGGCCCGGGCGATTCAGCAGGATCTGCAGAAACAGACGGTGTGTGTTTATGATGATACCGCGTCGATCGGAAAGCTTTACCGCAGGCAGGATGAGATCGGAACGCTGTTATGCGTGACCGTAGATCCGCAGTCATTGGAGGATCGGCAGGTGACGGTGCGTTTTCGGGACTCGATGGCGCAGGAGCGTGTGCC
>CAZBHY010000215.1:0-1973 GCA_964491705.1 uncultured Planctomycetales bacterium | reverse complement strand
CGACAGTTTTTGTCCAGCATGAATTCCTATTTAGGTATTATGCGCCATTATCATACGGTTAAGCTGCGCCGGAAGATGCTAAAGGATCATTTATCAAGGCGGTTTTGGAAACATGTTCATATTTCAGGGAATTTTGAGAAAGTGGAGATGGATTAAAAGAAAGGGTTTAATTATGCAAAGTTGGAATAAAAAAAAGATTTTATGTAGAGCAGGGGGAGTCATCCGATATTTATGGCTGATGTTAATGCTGATGATGCCCGTGGCTTTTGCACAGGAAGTTCGAGAGCCGTTAAGGCGTCTGAGCGCGCGAATCGAAGGGGTATATGACGCTAATGTTTCGGTAATCCCTTTTGTTGGGGCAAAAGCGGATTATAAAAATCCTTTGGGTCTGGTGCCGGACGTCAAGGCCGGTGAAATCGCGGTGATCGACATTCCGCAAGAGCGCTTGCCCGGGGAATTTGTTCTGCGGATCGATTACCGGGTGAAAGAAACCGACCATCCGTATCCGGCGGAACGGATCATTTTTCTTAATGATCAGGATATGGTGATGACCGTGAATCCGCTGCAGATCAATAATGATGAGGTTACTTATTTCCAGGAAGGGGAGCGGGAGGATGTTGTTTATGCGGTGTTCATGAAAGAAAATACCCAAAAGCGTATGCCAATTGAGGCATTGAGGCAGTTTCTGCTCTCCTATGACCGTCCGGAGTCTCAGGTTTGCATAGAAGCCGAAAAGGAGTTTGAACAGCGCCGCCGAGAGTATAATGCCTGGGTGAAAGAACAGGCTAAGGAGCATGCTGGGCTTTTTGTCAGCCGGTTGTTTCAATTCCATTATATTCCAGCTGTGGACTGGAGCGGAGATAGCAAGGCCCGTGTAGAGGATATGCTTAAACATTATTTTGACGGCATTGACTTCAGTGATCCGATGATCCTGCATTCGAGGGAATTGACACGATTTTTGGATCAATATATGCGTTTATTCGGCCTGCAGGGACAAGACCGGGACGAGCAGCACAGGCTTCTTATTCAGGCCGGTGAGACCCTTAAGAAAAAGGTAGAGCAAGGACAAGGCCATCCGCTGGTTCAGGCGTGGATTCAAGAGTATTTGCGCAAGGGTTATGAAGCGCAGGGGATGTAATAATAGGGAAGGGTCATCGCCTTGAGTTATGGCGCTGACCCCTATTATGATTTTGTTGAATTTGATTCCATGATCAATCTGCGTCCTTCCCAGGGAAATATGTCACGCGGTGTTGACAGCGTTGAGATTCAGCAAAAGATAAAAGATATTGTTACGCAAAGGATTGCGGTATGATACAGCATCAGGAATTGGCCTCTGGACGGTGGGCCGAGCTTTCATTGTGCGAGCAAATGGCGCATATCGGCAGCGAGGTCAGCCGCGCCATGAACTGGCGCAGTAAAGGCAGGAAAGATTATTCGGAAAAAGCGGCGGCGCGGGCCCTCGAGCTTCTCTTTCTTTCCATTGATGCAACCGGCCGATCTGCCGTCAGGCGTGAACTGACACGGTTGCATGAAGTGCTGGTCGATGATTTTTATGGGGATAATCATTATGGTTCAACAGATGCCTTATGGCGCAGGTATTTTGACCATTTCAACTTCGCGGCGCGCAATCATCAGTAGGGTCTGCCTTTACTTTTTCTATTTTTTAAAGAGAAGGGAACAACCATGTATGAATTAATTATTACGGATCATTTTTCATCAGCGCATTATTTACGGGAGTATCGTGGCGCCTGCGAGAATCTTCACGGACATACTTGGAACGCGGAGATCGCGATTTCTAGCGAGCAGGTGGATCAGATCGGCTTGGTGATTGACTTTAAGGAACTGAAGGCCAAGCTGAAGGTCTTGATGGACCGGTGGGATCATATCTGCTTAAATGATCTTCCGGAATTTAAGGATATCAATCCGTCGACAGAGAATATGGCGCGCTGTTTGTATGGGGAATTTAAAAAAGG
>CAZBHY010000214.1:0-1974 GCA_964491705.1 uncultured Planctomycetales bacterium | reverse complement strand
CAGAGAAAAATGGAACGATTGACAGTGAGGATGAAATCGCTGCTTTGCAAAATCGGATGATGAGGGAGATTGTTCTTCCTGAGATTGAACGTGAGGTGAATGAAGGCGAAACTTTTGCAGTCATCCGTCAGATTTACAATGCGTTGATTTTAGCGCAATGGTATAAAGAAACAATTAAGGAAGGTGTGTTGTCCGAGGTTTATGTTGGTCAAAACAAGATCAAAGGCGTGGATTTGGATGACCCAACGATGAAAGATCAGATTTACGCGAAATATCTAGCGGCATTTGAAGTCGGCGTGTTTGATTATATTAAGGAAGATTATGACGTGCTAAGTGGGCAGGTTGTTCCACGGGAGTATTTCTCCGGCGGGATAAATCAATTCGGTCGTATTCCTTTAACAAGGTCGGACGATCCTCGGGATATCAGCTCTTCTCCTGTTGGCGATGGTTATGAAGCGTCTGTCCGCCTTGATCCGGTGAGTCCAGCAGAAAGTGGTTCGCAAGGGCTGCATAGGGGTTCATCCAACAGATTGACGGAAGACGAATTTTTTCAAGGAACGCCGGAGGAGACAGAGAAAAGGAAAGGTGTTTTCCTTTCTGACAAATTGGGAGACGAATACGGTCTGCGTTCGATGGGGATTCCTGCAAATAAAACAATATTTGTGTTTGAGCATGGCAAGCAAACTGCGGATGTGTATGCAGGAAATTTCATATTGGCGTTGCAGGATTCTTTACGACAGAACACGGTGATTCGGGTGGATATGGATTCGCCGAGCAGCATTGATCGTATGATTGTTCAGCTTGATTCGACCAAACCAAATATCATTATTGCTCCAGATGAAGATCAGGCTGCGGACAGTTTGATCAAATTAATTATTGATCAAACTCAAGCGCAAGGAGTGAATTGTTTGTTTTATCATACGATCGAGGCAAGGTTCGCTGATACCGCCACAGCTACAGGCGATCATCTGGTTTCTAATAAGGAGAATTTTAGCGCTGGAGGGAATGCGACAGATTTTGAAGTGGTAGCACAATCCATATCCCAGCATCGTTCTCAAGTGGAAAAAATGCCGTATATCAAAATTTTCGAGAAGATGTCCAAGATCGCGGCCCAGTCAGCGAAAAGATTCAGATTCGCCGACAACGACCACCTGTATGCCAATAATTTTGTCCTGATGAAAATGTCTAGGGATGGAATTTTGGAAAAGGCGGATGGCATGACAACACCAGAGAAATTGCCCATGACGCGCGGAGGGGCAATGATCGCTTTTTCTCCGCATCCGGATGACATGGAGATCGCCGCTGCCTTTTTTGTTTTACAAGCGCTCAGAAAAGGAATGAAGATATATAATTTGATCCAAGACGCAACAGGCCGGGGCGTATTAGATTCTCATCAGGTTTTTATTGATCAATCTACGGCTAAGACCAAAGATGATATTCGTTTGGCAGAAGCAGCGGATGCGTCACTCATATTGCAGCACGCATCTGGGGAGAAGAGGGAGATTGAAAGGAAAAATTTTGCGTTCACTGATGGTGAGAACGGGGGGATGTCAGAAGAGGAAAAGATCTCGGCCATAAAGGAATATATTGCGAAAATTCTTATTCAGCATGAGCAGGCAGCGGGCAAGGGCGTTCCTTTAATGGTGGCTTTGCCGCATCCCGCAGATGCTCATCCTGATCATCAGTCCTATACGCGACGGGTCATCAGCGCCTTTGAATCATTGCGCAAGGATGGGGAAAGCGTCGATGTTTATTTCGCATTTTATAAAACGCCATGGAGCGGTAATGATAATACATATTTTCATTCTGCCGATGGGCATGCGTTGGATTTGGGGGATCCCCAATTCGACCCAATAGTGGAAATTGAACACGAGCGAAAAGAATTGATCGCGCTGGTCAGCAGTGAAATTTCCGGCGGCTTTAACAAAGTGGCTGTTCAATTAGATTCTCTCGGCGGCCCATTGGCGGAGACGT
>CAZBHY010000213.1:0-2056 GCA_964491705.1 uncultured Planctomycetales bacterium | reverse complement strand
AAAAAAATGAGTTCATAATCGCGCACAACAACATATACGTTAAAATCACCGCCAGCAAAAACGCCTTGCCGATCTCTCCGAAGGACTCAGACTCCCGCTCGGCCATTTCCACATATTTATACCCATACCCCTCTTCAAACGGCAGCTCCTTAAAAGCCTCATCCAAAACACCACGCGCATAGCCTGTGGCTGATTTTGACAAATATCCTTCCAAACGGATCACACGCACCTTATCGCGATGCCGAATCCGCGGCATGGCCTTGTCTTCTTTTACGTCGCCCAATTCCATCACGGAAACCATGCCTTGACGGGACACAATGTCGATCTGTTTAAGATCGTCAAAATCCTCGGTATAACGCTTGTCCAGCTCCACATTAATGTCGTACTCTTCTCCGCCTTCTTTATAAACATTAGTGTCGTCCCCATAAACAGCAGCCCGCATGGTCGTACCCACCATGACATTCGACACGCCGTGTGCAATCAACCGTTGCTGATCAGGAATCAACCGGATTTCTTTCTTCGGGACACGATACGATGATTTCACCGAACGAAAATATCCGCTCTCATCCATCTTCTGCTTCATCATCTCAGACAATGCGATCATCTTCTGATAGTCCTGCCCATACACATTGATCGAGATGTCCCCCTCAACCCCTCCGCGCGCCTCTCCACGTTCCAGGCTGATTTCCACGTCCGGAATATTGGCCATAAACGGAACAAGCTCATCGATAAGATCCGAATCGCTGCGCTGCCGTTGTTTTGACGGCACCAAATTGACAACCACTGCGGAATTCTCGATCCCACCTGAACCGACTGCTGTCAAATACGAACTCATCTCTGGGATCTGCTCAATCCGTTGCTCAACTATCTCGGTTGCCTTGAGCGTCCGCTCAATCGTTGAACCCTGCGGCATCTCAATCTTTACGGTGATCATATCTTCATCCGCTGATGGAAAAAAATTATTGTCAATATAAGGGATCACAAACCTCATAGAAAAAAACAGGGCCAGCACCAACAGAACCGTTGTTTTGGGAAAACGGAAAGTCACCTGAAAGATCTTGGCATATTCCGCCTTGAGAAAAACCATGACCTGATCAATGATACGCACCAGCCAGCGTAATGGAGTGAAAATCCAATGTCGACGCGCATCGTTTTTTTCTTTCGTCAAAAAAAGCGCACATAACATCGGTGTGAGTGTAAATGACGCCAAAATGGAGAAAAGCGTCGCGTAAATAACGGTCATCCCAAATTCCTTAAAAAACTGACCAATAATCCCTTGCATCGACGCAATGGGCAAAAAAACAACCAAGTTTGTCCCGGCAGAGGCAAACACCGCAACGACGACTTCTTTGGTGCCGCTGATCGCCGCGTCAACGGCATTGTCGCCTTTATCCAGATGCACCAGAACATTCTCCATAATAATGATCGCATTGGCAATGAGTGTGCCCAACACTGTCGCTATGGCCAGCAAGGTCATCATATTAATCGTGAACCCCGCCGCCTCCACCAAAAAGAGTGAAGAAATAATCGACGTCGGAATAGCAATCGATGCAATAAATGTCAGGCTGATTTGACCCGTAAATAAATACAGGTTGACCACGGTCAGCAAAATACCGATAATGATATTCCAATACGTATCACGCGTTTCATCAAGAATAAACCGCGTGGTATCCGTCGCAATTTCCAGCGAAACACCCTCTGGTAATCCTGCGCGGAATTGATCCAAGCGCCGACGAAGATCGCGCGAAACATCAATTGCGTTGCCATCCGAGACCTTAATAATCGAGAGGCCAACTGCCTCTTGGCCGTTAAAATGCGAAACCGTCTCCACCTTCTTAAAACTGTCTTCGACACGGGCAATAGCCTTCAGCGGAAACTGCGCGCCATCCCGCGAAACAATAAGCATCTCAGCGATCTCCTGCGGGCTCTCAAACTCTCCCACAAAACGCAGACTCAACGCGTTGTCCCCTTTTTCCAATATCCCGCCCGGGACATTCCGATTCTTCGCGTGGATACTTTCAATAACGTCGATGATGGTCACATAATGCCGCTTCAT
>CAZBHY010000212.1:0-2070 GCA_964491705.1 uncultured Planctomycetales bacterium | reverse complement strand
CATCGCATCAATGACCACGATATTTAAATCCCGGTGAACACGCAAATGCTGAAATCCGTCATCAAGAAGAAAGATCCTGGGCGCATCATCCGCCGGCAATTGGGATGCGCCATACACGCGGTCCTTATGCACCAGCACCGCAACCTGACCGTGGAACATGCGCCGCAGCATCTGCGCTTCATCACTCTCATCTGAATCCGTTGCGTTCTTTTGCGGCATATATCCGCGCATCAATATCGCAGGCTTTTTTCCGCGCGCCATGATCTCTTCAGCCAGCCAAATCACCAATGGTGTTTTTCCAACACCACCCCAGGTGATATTTCCAACAGAAATCACGGGACCAGTCAAATGATAAGACCGAAATAGCCCCACCCGATAGGCCCAGCGCCGCACAACCACGGCCATGCAGTATATCCAGGAACAAACACGCAAAACAAGCCGCAGAATTGCGGCAATGATTCCCCTTCGATTGCCATTGATCACCGATAAATAATACGTCCGCATGCCCTCTCCTGTGATTTAACCGTTTTATTTTACTAAAAAACTTACACAAATCTAGTATTATACTTATAAAAGAAAGAGGAACAATGGTCGGCTTTCAAGTAACATAACATCGGGTCCCCCTGCTACTTGAATAATCTGCCACGTCCCTCTTTGAACACATCCCGGCCTTAAATCTTCTGAATGCAGGACCAGGTCCGCGCAACCGCGCCTCGCTGTCCTTCAACCACCTGTTTAGCCCTGTTGCCCAACGATACCGCATTCTCTTGATTCAATAAAAGCGATAAAACAGTTTCATACAATTCATTCTGATCCCGAACCATTGCAATCGCGTCTGCCGAATGAAACAAATCCATGATCGCACGAAAATTTTCCATATGCGGGCCGACAATCACGGGCTTCCCCATTGCTGCCGGCTCAATAATATTTTGCCCGCCACGCCCTGTTAAACTTTTTCCGATAAACACAACGGTGGCATATCGATACAAATGACGTAGATGCCCGATCGTATCCACCAAAAGAATTTCCTCAATTTCATGCGACGCCGTCAATACTTCGGACAACCGGCAAAAACGCTGCGCATATTGTTTGATCATACCAGCAACCTCGTCCACCCGCTCGACATGACGCGGAGCGAGAACCAGCCTGAGCCCAGGCACGACCTGTCGCAACTTTAGAAAAACCTTTAAAACGATTTCTTCCTCACCTGGATGGGTGCTGCCAGCCGTAAAAACAGGCCCGCCCTTCGCAAAAATCTGATCATAGGACAACCCTCTATCGTCCGAAATATCATCAAATTTCATATTGCCGGTCACACACACCCGCTCCGGCGGAGCTCCAATGGCCATAATGCGTCGCGCATCATCTGGCGTCTGCATACAAAAACAACGGACATACGATAGAATCGTTTTAACCATAAACCGGACACGCCGATAATTCTTGAAACTTTTGTCAGAAATACGGCCGTTCACCTGAATAATGGGGACGCGTCGACGATGCAACGCATAAAACATATTCGGCCAAATCTCTGTCTCCGCGCTGATATACATCTGCGGCCGGATCACATCCGCATACGCGCGCACACTCAGACTAAAATCCAATGGCGCATAGATCACCACCGCGAAAGGAAAATGTTTTTCCGCCAGGTCATGGCCCGTGCGCGTGACGGTCGAAACAACAATCTGCGCATGAGGATATCCGATCTTCAGTTGTTCAATCAACCGGCCAACGGCCAAAACCTCACCGACACTCACGGCATGAACCCAAATATTTTTTTTCTCACGCAAAATCGCGACTTTTTCCGATGGCAAAAAACCACATCGCGACAGAAACTCCCCGTGCCATTTGCGTTTCATCAGTACATATGGCAAATAGACAATCGCAAATAAGATAAAAAAAATGTCATATAATAAAAACATAATTCCCTTCTTTACAATACCGCACGAATGGTTACGCGCGGGGATGCGCCTGGTCATAAACTTTCTTCAAGCGATCTGTCGTCACGTGCGTATAAATCTGTGTTGTCGAAAGATTGCTATGGCCTAACAGCTCCTGTACAGACCGCAGGTC
>CAZBHY010000211.1:0-2105 GCA_964491705.1 uncultured Planctomycetales bacterium | reverse complement strand
CAAATGAAGGCGTATCCACGATTTGAGCGATCTGGTATGGTGCCCAAGGCCATTACGGTGCGGCTGCCGTTTATGTTAGAAGAAATTAGCAAGGATCCAGAACGACGATTTATAATTATGTCTGTGCCCGGATCGGCAAAGGCACATGCCATTGACGCAACCCATGGAAATTTCGGGGCAGCCGCAGGCGCTTATTTTAATCCGGAAGTTCCAGCAACATTTTTTAACGTTCTATCCCGTGATGTCATACAAGTTTTTACTGATTCAGACGGAGGGAAAGAACTTTTACTCAAAAAAAATAATGAGGGAAGCTCCCCCATTGATGTCGGCGGCATTGACATGAACGCGATTGATTTGGAACGCAGCGGGCGCCCGATCGATGTAGCAATTGATCCTGTTGTGATGCAGGATATTTTGACCAATGGCGTGGACGGCTTTGTTCCGGTCATAATTAACCTGACGCCGATTCACAGTGTTCTGCCCTTGCTGGGACTGAATCCTGAACAGGAGCCGGCCCCAGTGGACAGGCCGGAAGCTCTGGCATCGTTTAGTGTGCAGCGATAGAGTGTGGTGACGGCGTAAGGCGTAGGATTAATTTTCATCGATTGATGGAAAAGAAAGGGTTTCTTATTTCTAAGAATCCCTTTTTTATTTTACGACGCATAAAAATTAAATTTTAAAATTGAAAAATATTCTAAGGGCGTATAAAATGAAAGCTCATTTCAACGTTGACTAAAGGATTATGCATGATGAAAAATTTTAGGCCCTTTTGTCTCTCTTTATTGTTCATATTTTTTTCAATTTCGACGAGCCCAGCAGCGGATGTTTATTATTTTGGCGGAGCTTCATCTGATCCATCTCAAAACAATCAAAGCTATACCATCAAACAACGCATCAATGACCTGATGGATGTGACATCCAAACGGCCGATGTCCGAACGTTCTGGAAAAATCAGCGGGGCAATCTCGGCGCAGGTCGAGTATGATAAGGTCAGCGGCAATAAATCAAAGTCTTTTCTGGATGAAGGGTTTGATTATTTGACTGACGTGAATCTGAATCTTCAAGAACGATTTTGGAAGAATTATCATTTTGAAGGCCGGCTGATGATGCGTAAAACGGATAATCAACGTATTGAAGCCCGCCGGGATGTCCGCATTAAAGAATATCAGCTTAAGGTTTTTAATCCCGACCAGTTATTTTTATTTGGCGACTTTTACGGGGAGTTAAGCCCCTTTACTCTGGGGACGAGCCTCGAAGGAGCCACGGCCGAGATCAAGGTCAATGACACTTTCTCCATGAAGCATATTATGGCTCGGTCAGCCCGGTCGGATGAAGCGGCCTCAAAATTTCAGCGCAATGTCATTGGATCAAAAGTAGATGCGTATCTGTTGCGAGACAGTGATGTGATTTCCAACGCCAGATTAGGGATCCAGGCCGTGACCGTTCAGGATGACAGTTCGGATCCAGACCGTACATCCTCGTTTGAAGATCTGCGCAACAGCGTTGTTTCCGTCGATGGAGATTTGGTTTTTGTGAAATATTTTTCGCTGAATTATGAACTCGCGCGCAGTATGCGCATGGAGGATGAGGATTCGACCGTTATTAAAGATCAGGGTTACGGAAACGCCCTCAAGATCGCTCCGCAATTGCGGATCGGCAACACCACACTGCGGCATCTTTACTCTTATATTCAGCCGACATTTTACACGGATACCGGATCTGCGTCTCCGGATAAAATCCAGCATCAGACCACGATTGATCACCGGTTTAACAGGCGGGCGTCTGTCTCTGTGATGCATAATTATTATTGGGACCACCTGACCGGCAGTTCACGGACAAAACGAACGATCAACGACGATAAGAGCGTATCATTGAATTTATTGCCGTTTGTTTCCAGAGAAAGTTTCCGCACGCGATTCTATTCATCTTATAATCAACGCAATTCTGACGAACCGGTCAATTCTCTGGAAAGCCGCACGGCGATGCTGGGATTTGGCATCAATGACCGTTGGAACAATACGGATCTGGGGTTTTCGTATGAATACCGCACATTTAAAAATTTTCATGATAAGAGTTCGTCGGATTATTTTAACCGTTTGGGGATG
>CAZBHY010000210.1:0-2113 GCA_964491705.1 uncultured Planctomycetales bacterium | reverse complement strand
CGCATATTATTATTTCCCCCGGGCCTGGACGTCCGGAGGACGCCGGTATTTCGGTGAAGGTGGTTAAACGGTTCGGAGGGAAGATCCCGATTTTGGGCGTTTGCCTGGGACATCAATGTATTGTTCAGGCATATGGCGGAACGATTATTGGCGCGCCGCGTATTGTTCATGGTAAGACCTCGGTTATCATGCATGATAATCGGGGGATTTTCCGGAATCTTCCTCAAAGTATTGATGTGGTCCGGTATCATTCGTTATGCGCTGATGCCAATGCGATTCCGTCTTGTCTGGAGATCACTGCGGAAACTGCTGATGATAAGACCATCATGGGCGTCTGCCATCGCAGCTATCAGACCGTTGGAGTGCAATTTCATCCAGAATCCATCGGAACGCTAACGGGCCGTCGCATCATGGAAAATTTTTTTCATTATAAAAAAGAAGAGCCGCAGAAGCTTATTTTGCTGAATAAGGTGATGAACGGAAAAGATCTTACCGCCGATGAAGCATATGCGGTTATGGATGAGATGACAGATGGGGAATTTACTGAGAGTCAGCTGGGCGCATTTCTGGGGGCGCTGACCGCGAAAGGCGTTTCATCAACAGAGCTGAGCAGTTTTGTTCGGGTGCTGCGCGATAAGGCTGGTGTGAAAAAAAGAATCGCCGGTGCTTTGGATACCTGCGGAACCGGAGGCGATGGACGTCATACCTTTAATATTTCCACGGCCGCGGCGCTGGTGTGTTCGGCCATGGATATTCCTGTCGCCAAACATGGCAATCGTGCCATTACATCAAAGTCGGGCAGTTTCGATTTTTTAAATGCGCTGGGCATTCCGACGCAGGGTGATCTTGACACCAACATCTCATCATTACGAAAAAATCATTTTGCATTTTTTTTCGCCCCGAAATTTCACTCAGCGATGCGTCATGTGGCCAAAGGCCGCCAGGAAATCAAGACGCGCACCGTTTTTAATATGATCGGCCCTTTGGCTAATCCTTTGGCCATTGATTATCAGCTGGTGGGTGTTTTTGACCCATCATTATTGGACCTGTTCATCGCATCAATGAAGAAGCTTGGTCGAAAACGCGCGATGGCGGTTCATTCGATGGACGGATTGGATGAAATCAGTATCAGCAGTAAAACACTGGTGCGAGAACTGAAGAATGGTCAGATTCTTTCCTATGAGATTGATCCGGCCGCATTCGGCATTAAAGGATTCACGCTCAAAGATATTCAGGGATCATCAGCCAATGATAATGTACAGAGCTTTTTGGATATGATCGGGCGAAAGACGCTGACACGTCGCCTCTCGGCGATTAAGGCTGCCGTTTGTTTGAACGCTGGGGCTGCGATTTACATTGCGGGCAAGGCAAAAACGATTGCCGAGGGATATCATTTGGCAGTGAAGATGGTGGAGAGTAAGCAGTTTTTAAAATATATTCAGGCATTGGCTGGGTAATGACGGATCATGGGGGAACGTATCGTATGACACAATATTTCGGACCATTTGGCGGGCAGTATGTGGGTGAGGTTTTGAAGCCAGCGCTGACGGAGTTGGAGGCTGCGTATAGGACGATCGTTCCATCACACGATTTTCAGAAGACATTTCATGCCATGCTCAAGGACTACGCTGGGAGACCGACGCCGCTGTATTTTGCTGAGAATACGACGCGGGATTTGGGTGGTGCACGGGTTTATATTAAATTAGAAGGTTTGGCGAATACCGGGGCCCACAAAATTAACAATGCCTTGGGCCAGGCCCTGTTGGCAAAAAAAATGGGCAAACGGCGTGTGATTGCCGAAACCGGTGCCGGCCAACATGGTGTAGCCACTGCGGCAGCCAGTGCCAAACTCGGCCTGGAATGTGAAGTCTTTATGGGGTCGGTTGATATGCAGCGGCAGCAGCCAAATGTGTTTTTAATGAAACAATACGGAGCAACAGTCACTGAGGTCAAAGATGGAACGCAGACGCTCAAAGATGCCGTGAATCGGGCATTGAAAGAATGGTCTGCCCGCAGTGAAGACACATTTTATATTTTAGGGTCAGCGTTAGGTCCTTACCCTTATCCAGATATGGTTCGGGATTTTCAATGTGTGATCGGTAATGAAATCCGT
>CAZBHY010000209.1:0-2115 GCA_964491705.1 uncultured Planctomycetales bacterium | reverse complement strand
AAACAGGCGGGATATGATTATATTGATTGGTTCAAAACAGATACGCAGGGAACAGATCTACGGATTTTTACCGCGATTGATGAATCGGTGCGCAATAAGATCCTGGTTGCTGAGTTTGAGCCGGGCATTCTCGATGCGTATCATGGCGAGGACAAGCTTTACAAGGTCATGGAATATTTTGATGGTCGGGATTTTTGGTGTGATGCATGCACCGTGAAGGGTCTGAGCCGTATCGACGCAGATTGTCTGCGGACACGGTTCAACCGTTGCGAAAAGGCCGTAGCTCGTTTTCTTCAGAAACCATGCGCATTTTGGGCAGAGATATCATATATGAATCAGATGAAACAGGGGCAGTTTGATCATCGGGCGTATCTGCTGATGTCGGCGTTTGCGTTGGTGAAAAAACAATACGGGTTTGCGATGGAGATCTGCACCGACGCTTTGAAAACGTATGATGACGGGTTTTTTGCGGCGATCCGTGAATACGCATTGGCACAGATGAGACTTCATGGCTATATGACACTGCCTGTTTCGATTGCCAAGGCAGCCATCAAAAAATTGTTTGGACGGTGACGATGAACTATTGCACTCTTTTTGACAGCCATTATATGACCCGCGGCCTGGCCATGTATGAGTCGCTCAAGGCCCGCAGCCGAGATTTTCATCTGTATATTTTTGCGTTTGATCAACGCAGCAATGCGTTGCTGAAAAAATTGAATTTGGATTGTGTGACTGTTATTTCCCTTGAGGAGTTTGAGGATGATGATTTGTTGCGTGTGAAAAAGCAACGCACGCCAACGGAATATTGTTGGACATGCACGCCGAGTATTATCGCCTATGCGATACAGCACTATCATCTGGATAGGTGCACGTATGTCGACGCGGATCTGTATTTTTTTGCAGATCCATCTGTCGCATTTGACGGGATGGGGGAGAGTTCTATTCTGCTGACAGAGCACCGGTATACGCCGTGCTATGAGCGAAGTATTCAACGGGGAATTTATTGTGTTCAATTTATGACATTTAAAAATGATCTCCATGGAATGGCCGCGCTGAATTGGTGGCGAGAGGCCTGCATTGATTGGTGTTATGCCCGGTGTCAACACGGCAAGTTCGGGGATCAGAAATATCTTGATGACTGGACAACGCGTTTTCAGGGTGTCCATGTCCTTCAGCATCCGGGCACTGGCCTTGCGCCTTGGAATATTCAGCAATACGATTGGGATGATCCCGTGGCAAAGATTATTTTTTATCATTTTCATCAAGTGTGGTTTCTGCAGGGCGGCAAGGTGGATCTGGGAGGTTATCAGTTGCGTGCGCGGGATATTGATATGCTCTACAAGCCGTATCTTCGACATGTGATGCGCATCGGTCAACGCCTACGTGAGATCGGGGACGATTATGATTATCACGGTATCAGGCAGCGGCATGGTGTGGAAGATTTTTTCCGGACGCTGGTGCGTAAGATTCAGAGGCGGTCGAATGTTTACACGATAACAGATTTGACAGGGGAATAACCATGGCCTATATGATGGATTTACCTACGTTCAGCGATCAGCGCGCATGTTTGACGGTCATTGAGAAAAAATTGCCGTTTACGGTCAAACGGGTGTATTACATTTACGATATCAAGACGCAGCGGGGCGGGCATCGGCATAAAAAAAATAGACAGGCCCTGGTTTGTCTGGGTGGGCAGTGTGAGGTCTATGTCCATGACGGGACAAGTGAACAGATTTTTCTGTTAAATGATCCCCGTCAATGCCTGATTTTGGACACGCAAGATTGGCATGCGATGGACAAATTTTCCCAAGGTGCGATTTTGCTTGTTTTAGCGTCGGAATATTATGATGTTCATGATTATATTGATGAGAGATATTAAATGATTGAATATGAGAATTTAGCGAAAACAAATCAAAAATTATTTACGCAATATAAAGATTGCTTTGCGGCATTTTTAGATAGCGGGCGCTATATCCTGGGCAGCAATGTGCCCAAGTTTGAAGGCGAGTTTGCGGACTATTGTCAAACCCGTTATTGTGTGGGCGTGGCCTGCGGGTTGGATGCGTTGATTCTCGAGATCGGCTCCTGCGGTTTCCCACGGGGCAGTGAAATCAT
>CAZBHY010000208.1:0-2118 GCA_964491705.1 uncultured Planctomycetales bacterium | reverse complement strand
CTCCATTGCGCTGCAGAATCCCGAGCTTTTTCATGCCCCGTTTCAAAATGTATTGATGTTTGCTGCGGTGATGGAATATGATTTTGATAATGGGACGGATAAAGATCAATTGGCACGTCAAATTCTTGGTCCGCAGTTATATGAAGTCAATCGAATGAGGCTGGCGCCATAGGGTTGAGCCGCTGATTTTGCGCTTGCGAGGCAGTGGAATGTATTGTAGAATACCGCGTTATGTTTTCTGATAGATTCCCGTTGACAGCAGACCGTCTTCAGACACCACACAATCACCGTTGGATGAGCTGATTTTATCAGGTTGAGTGTAGGGGGCGGTTGTAGAGTTCAGACGTTTAAACAGAGGGGATGCGATGGTTAAAACACCAGGATTTGACAACGCAAAGTATCTGAAAGAGCAGACGGATGCGATCTTGAAGCGTGTGGCTCGATTTGACAATAAATTGTATTTGGAGTTTGGCGGGAAGCTCCTGTTTGATTATCATGCTGCCAGGGTTTTGCCGGGGTTTGATCCGAATGTCAAGATGAGACTTCTTCAGCAGCTCAAGGATCGGGCGGATTTGATTTTGTGTATTTATGCCGGGGATATTGAGCGGCGTAAGGTCCGGGCGGATTTCGGTATTACATATGATGCGGATGCGTTCAAACTGATCGATGATGTTAAGGATTGGGGTTTGACCATTAGCGCGGTCGTCATCACACGTTTTGATAATCAGCCTGCGGCTAAGATTTTTAAGAATAAATTGGAGCGTCAAGGTATTCGGGTATATACGCATCGTTTTACCAAAGGATATCCCACGGATATCGATCTGATTGTGAGCGATGATGGTTATGGCGCCAATGAATATATTGACACACAAAAAAATTTGGTCATTGTCACCGGCCCCGGTCCGGGCAGCGGAAAACTGGCGACCTGCTTGAGCCAGATGTATCATGATTACCGCGCTGGGATCAAATCCGGTTATGCAAAATTTGAAACATTCCCCATCTGGAACCTGCCTTTGAAACATCCTGTCAATGTGGCGTATGAGTCCGCCACTGCGGATATTAAAGATTTTAATATGATCGACCCATTTCATCTTGATGCGTACAATGAAAAAGCGGTGAATTATAATCGGGATGTCGAGGTGTTCCCGGTTTTGAAGCGGATTCTGGAAAAAATTACCGGCGGGGCATCCATTTACCAATCGCCCACAGATATGGGTGTGAATTGCGCTGGGTTTGGCATTGCGGATGATGCGATTGTTCAAGACGCTGCGAAACAGGAGGCAATCCGTCGGTATTTCCGTTATGGGTGTGAGTATGTGATGGGCTTGGTGGAAAAAGAGACTGTTCAGCGGGCAGAGTTGATCATGAAGGAGTTGGGGGTTCATCCTGAGGACAGAAAGACCGTGCTCCCAGCCAGGGCTGCCGCTGCAGAGGCGAAGGAAGGCAATAAGGGCAACAAGGGAGTTTTTTGCGGCGCAGCGATTGAACTCAATGATGGAACGATTATTACGGGAAAGAACTCGCCGTTAATGCATGCCGTGTCCAGCCTTGTGTTAAATGCCGCAAAACATTTAGCCGGCATCCCGGATAAACTTCATGTGTTGTCACCCAATATTATTAGTTCGGTGAAGGATTTTAAGGAAAAAATTTTTAAGGCGAAGACAATCAGTATGGATTTGGATGAGGCCTTGATTGCATTGGCGATCAGCGCGACCAATAATGCGACCGCACAGGCGGTGCTGGAAAAGCTCAATGATTTGCGTGGATGTGAGGTGCATATGACGCATATTCCAACGCCTGGTGACGAGGCTGGATTAAAACGCTTGGGGATCAACTTGACGACAGATTTGAATTTTTCCGCCGGAAATTTTTATGATGTTTAATGGACATTTGTATTACGAAAGGATTGTACGCGTATATGCCGAAACGAAAAGATATTCATAAGGTGTTGATCATCGGATCAGGGCCGATCATTATTGGACAGGCCTGTGAATTTGATTATTCTGGGACACAGGCGTGCCGGGCATTAAAGGAAGAAGGGTATGAGGTTATTCTGGTGAATTCTAACCCGGCAACGATTATGACAGACCCTGAGACTGCCGATAAGACTTATATTGA
>CAZBHY010000207.1:0-2127 GCA_964491705.1 uncultured Planctomycetales bacterium | reverse complement strand
CCGAACTGTTCCCGGCGCGCCTTCCGCCCCACGAATAGAAAATTCCAGATGATCATATTTCTCCGCGCTGGTCTGCGGCACCGATAAGGCAAACGTCTTCATCGGCGGATAAGGATAGCCCAGATCATAGCGGATGCGAATCGGCCCTTTGTTCAACGCAAAAATAACACGATTTTGAAATGTGTCACTGCGCCGCGCCAAAAAGGCTGTGAGTCCGTAAAACGATGTGGCAAAAATCACCACCGTAATAATAATGTTCAGCACCAGCCACGCGTTAAACTGTTTCTTCTCGGTCTTGGGCTTGGACATGTTTTTCTTCCCAAGATAAACCTGCGCGAGGTGGTCATAAATTTCATCTCGAGTCATTGCGTAAATCCAATTGTGGCAGAGTGTTGGCGATCAATAGTTTTCTATCCCATAGAGTCTTATGAATAGATTTATAATAACAAAATACTTCAACATAAAAAATATATTTTTCATTTTTTTTATATAATTTTATATATCTATTCCGACGATGATAATGGTGACGGACACCTTTATGTAAAAATATCTCATAATAAAAAATTAAAGGTGTCCGTCACCATTATTTGGTCACCATTATTTGCAACAAAAAAGCCGGCAGAAAAATCTGCCGGCTTTTTGCACGATCTCAAACACTGACCAATTAGAAAGAAACTTTTGCATTCAACAACAACTGTGATGCGATCTCAGCCTCACTGTCAGCCTTGGATACATTGTAATGACTGCCAGGAAAAAACCATCCGACGCGAGCGCCAAATTGGACATCCTCAGTATAGTCATAGGTGACGACCATACCAACTTCCTGACCCAATTTTCTCTTCTTCGTATTCTCGTCAGAAACAGCAACTGTACTGCCATCCGGCTGTGCCAAGTCGAAGTCCAACTTCTTATCTAACAAAAGCAAATCGTAGTACATATTCGCTGTCACATCCTGCATTGGAGCCATGGTCAAACTGGCGCCCAATGTGTGAGAATTGCTAGCGTTAAATAACGTATTGTAAATCTTCCCGCCATTCTGATTTTCATACATTGGATCCCATGCGGTAGTACTATCTCCAGTATTCCCTGCAACATCCTTGTCACCGCTATACATTGTGTATGAAAATCCTAAAACCGGTTGATACTCCTTAGACTGTTCAAACGGCAGAAGATAATTTGACAAGACCTGAAACGCATAGGCCTCTCGATCTGTCTTATTCTTATTGCCGCCAATCACGGCCTCCGTATTGCCCATTTGCATGGCCGCTTCAGCTTGCAAAGTCCAGCCATCTAAAACATTCATGCTGCCGCGAACACCCGGCATGTAGATTTTATCATTTTTGCCATCTTTGACCCAAAAATAAGCCTCGGTCATGGAATTATTTTCATCATTGAACTTGTAGGCCGCATTCATTCCATACAAGTCGGTATTGTCTGATTTAATTGTTCCAGTGACTGAGCCTTGATCAATTGACGCATACAACACATCTAATGTCAACGGATCATAATCAAAGGTCAAACGCACAGCATCCTGCGCGCCTTGCTTACTTAAATCTTTTGCGATTTCATAAAGCCCTGAATCCACCTGAGCGGTGTTGTTCGGACCAGCTGAATCAATTACAAAAGAATTTCCGAACGCGAAATTCTGACGTCCAATCTTAACTGTCAACGGTGAATAAAGCATCTCTTTCATCGTGACATACGCTAAATTTAAATCAATACCAGCTGTGTTATCACCAGCTGTATTGTCTTCACCCCAAACTCTTTCATTGATCAGAGCGATGGTTGCGCTGACCTTGTCTGTCAGATCCGAGTCAACACGCAGACGTGTCTGTGTTAAAAACACACTCTGCCGATAGGCTGAATCCGCAGCGCCTAAATCAAAGTCCTTACGATTGAGATATGTGGTCTCAATGTCTCCGCTGACCCTAATGTTCTGAACAGACGCCATCGCCGGCATCGCCAAAAGTGTCAGGGCAAGTAGTACAAATAGAAATTTCTTCATATGGATTTCTCCTCCCAAAAAATTAATATTACCCCTGTATAAAAACTAAGTCTATTTTTTGGCCTAGATCATTACCTCTTTAGACCAGTGCTCGATGATTTTTGACACTAAAGTTCTCCCCA
>CAZBHY010000206.1:0-2131 GCA_964491705.1 uncultured Planctomycetales bacterium | reverse complement strand
CAGGGCTGCTTTCGGATACTTCCCATCATTTATCCGATGAAGCTTTTGGTTCTGTATTAAAAAAAATGAGTCGTATTGTTTCCCGTTATATTATTGTGAGCGATCCGGTTTATTTTCCGCGTCAAACGCCGTTGAGTCGGTTTTTCTATGGCTTAGATCGGGGTGGGTGTTTTCGCACTGTTGAGCAGATGATGGCAATTATGCGTATGGTTCCCGAGTGTGAATTGGTTCAAGAGGTCTTTTTTGTCACATTTCCAGGATTTTATCGCCATCATGTGTTTATTCTACGTGTAAAAACTCCTGAATATGAAAGACTTGAGAAAATATAGCAAAGTGGTTATAATAAAAAAACTTTAAATGGGGTTTTTGGGGTTGAGTGTTTTTCGGTTGTTAGCAAGCAGTTGATGTTATTAAGGACGACATAACGAAAGGAAGCCTTATGTCTTATCGTAAACCAAAGTATATTTTGCTGCGAATGGGATTGATTTCTCTGCTGGTCGGCATCTTTGTTTGGAGTTATATCCTTTTTTGGCAAAATATTAATCGGGTCAGCCTATCAGAGAAAATGGTCTCAGCGCTTTTGGAAAACAAAACGGAATTGGCGAAGAAGTACGCGCAAGAGCTTGGCCTGGCCCATTTGAATATGGAACGGACCGAGGTTTTCTTGCAAGATCTTAAAAATGAGAATTTGAAGCTGAAAGAGCAGGTTAAGCTTTTGGATCAGTTGAACGAAATGGAGCGTGAACTCAGCCAATTGAGGGATGAGAACGCAAAAATTCATGATATGATGGTGGCGGCTAAGATTGAGGATGGACAGGGCGTTATTGATGGTGATTTGGTATTTGACAGTATTGAGAACGGGAATTCCTTGATTCAGAAGTTTAAAGCAAAAATCAAGGCGATCCGAAATCGTATTTCGGTGTTGAGAAAAAAGGATCGCGAGCGCCAATTGGCCTTACAACAGGAACTTGATCAGAAAAAAATGTTGTTGGGCAATAATGGATATGTTGTGAAAGATGGGCAGCTGATGCCGATGGTAATGCCGGATATAGAACAGCCATCGGGTGATGTCAGGGTGAAAGTGGAATTTACTCAATAAAATTTTATGGATTGTTTTGCGCTGTTTTAGAGCGCAACTTTTTGGTTGGTATGATGCACCGCCGTAAAATTCATCGTTTAGATATATCCACGGCTGAGCAGTATTCTTTGGAGACATCTTCAGGATCGATTTCCTATCTCCTTCTACGATCTTCCAGACGGGAAACAATCGAAGTCCGTATTACAACGCATGGACAGGTGCGGGTGACAGCGCCTTCCTATGTCTGTCAGGATGACATTGAAAAATTTTTATCACAACGGGCGCATTGGGTCACAGAGCGGCTCAATGAAATAAGTGGGATGAAGGCATTTGTGGAGTGCCGGCGTTATGACACAGGGCAGGAATTTTTATTTCTTGGCAAGAATTTTCCTATTTATGTCGAACAAGATCCTGGCTGTCTGCGGGCAAAGATATCGTTTGACGCACATGGATGGGTAATTACCGTTCCGCACAATGTGTCTGACGATCAAAAACAGGAAAAAGTCAAGGATGTCTTGGTCAAATGGTACCAGCAGCAGGCGCGAGAAGTGTTTGGGTCTCGGGTTTTTCACTTTGTTCGTTTGATGGGGTTAGAGCCGATGACGATTGAGGTGAAATCGCAACGCGCTGTCTGGGGTTTGTGCCGTTATCATGAAAAGAGCATTGCCTTTAATTGGCTGTTGGTTTTGGCCCCGGTTCATGTGATCGATTATGTTATTGTGCATGAGTTGGCGCATTTAACGCATCCAAATCATTCCAAGCGGTTCTGGGGAATGGTTGAACAGTTTCTGCCGGATTATCAAGAGCGTCAGGATTGGCTGAAACATCATCAGCTTCAGATGACGCTGCCCTAGATAGTCTGATGTTTTGTATCCATGCCAGAGGCATCATAGGATCGGCAATTGTTGTTTTCGAGATTTCTGATACAATAAATTTATTTCGTGGTCGATTTTATGGAGGAGATGAGAATGAATCATGTGATTATTTATAGCCATCCGAATCCGAAAAGTTTTAATCATGCGATTTTGGAGGTTTATGAGCAATCGTTGATTG
>CAZBHY010000205.1:0-2173 GCA_964491705.1 uncultured Planctomycetales bacterium | reverse complement strand
ACGCCAACGACATCGTATCCCTGCTCCTTGAGCAGCGCAGCAGCAACAGACGAATCCACGCCGCCGCTCATCGCAACAAAAACTTTTTTACCCTGTTTTTTTGCCACTGCGTCTCCTGCCACGAGATGATCCGAACCGCCTGGGCCTGCGTGCACCGCTCCCGGCGTTCGGTTGCGCCTCTGCTGTCCCGCGTCCTTTTTGCGGATTCACTGCCGTCGTTGTCGCCTCTTGCCCCATCAGAACTTTAAAACTGACTTTCTGACGGCACTTTTCCAAAATATCATCCTGAAGGCCTTTTTCCAAAAAAGGAATAATGCCCAAGACAGGAATATGAACCAGCTCCTGCACTGCTTTCATCTTGGCCAAAAAATACGCCTGCGGTTTTGAACGATCCGCTTCCGTCAGAAGGACGCCGCGAATCGTTATCCCGTCAGATTTGGCCTGCCGCGCAATCATCATCAGATGATTCATCGTTCCCCGTTTCAAGGGAGCCACAACCACCACTGGAAATCCAAGCTGCTTAATCACATCGGCAGTGGTGTGCTGATCGGAAATCGGATCCAACAACCCGCCGGGCCCTTCCACAAGCGTCATATCATGTTCCTCTATGGCCTGACGGCAGGCAGCCACTGTTTTTGTCATGTCAAATATCGTCTGACTTTTCTGAAAGGCAAAATACGGCGTCAGTTTTTCATGAAACGCATATAACTCAACAGAGGCATCCCCCTCTGCCGCTGGAAAGAACTCACGCAATGTCTGAACATCCTGTGATCCGCAATCGATCGGTTTTATGGCACCGGCGTTGACGTTTTTCTCTTTCAACAGTGCGCCTAAAACACAGATCGCGACGGTTTTTCCGACGCCCACATCTGTTCCAATGACAAATAATCCCTGATGCTCTTTGCCGGCGTCCGTGCTCGCTGTCTGCGTGAGAACATCTGGCTCTCCCTCCAAATCTTCCTCCAAACCAATAAAATCCAAAGGACTGATAAAATCGTCTTGCTGTTTCACTGGTGCCGGTCTTTGCTTTCGATTCGCGAACCCTTGTTTCCCTGACTGATTTCTCCGCATACGATACATCCTTATGATTAAATTTTTTCTATAAATAAAAAACGACCCTGACTCTCCGGGCCGGACGAACCCTTTTGCGCAAGCATTTTAAAGATTTCAATAGAAAAGTCAATATGAGACCTGCTGGTATTCAAAACCATTAAGGAGTGTTCACCCTTAAACGTGTCACATCACCACTGACGACTTTCACCATTCGGCCATCATCTGTCCTGATGAGCAAACCGCCATCGTCCGCGACATCCACGGCAACTCCTTGAACCTGGCCATTCGCCTGATCAACCGCTACCCTCTGCCCAAATATGCCGCACAAACGCCTCCATGTACTCAGCGTCGCCTCAAAGCCTTTTACCATATCCTTTTCATACAGATACCCGAAATGATCTAAAATATGATCTAAAAACACATCGCTATCATACTCCTGGCCCGTGATTGACTGAACAGAAGCTGCCCCTTCGGGCAAGTCCGCGCAACGGGTATTGATGTTCACGCCGATCCCAACAATAACATATTCCACACTTTGTCCTATCACCGCTGACTCTGTTAAGATGCCAGCGATTTTCTCTGATCCCACAAAAATATCATTCGGCCATTTGATCCACACATGAAGACCTGTCACCTCCTCAACGGCCTGACAAACAGCAACCGCAGCCATCAATGTCAACTTTGAAATATCCTTAGACGCCCAATCCGGTTTTAACAGCACGGAAAAATACAGGCCGCCCAATGGCGATAACCACTGCCGGCCGTGTCGGCCTCTTCCAGATTTCTGCTGACCAACAACCACGACAACGCCCTCTTCATGGGAATGCGCTAATGCGCGTATTTCGTCCATGGAAGAATATGCCTGATCTTTAGTAATTTTTTGCCATTTCATAACAATCGTTCCAGGTTGTTTATCGCTATTTTTACAATCATATCATCTTCCCTTGATATTGACAAAAAATAGGGCCGATGTTATATTGTCATATCTTTTTAAAAAGTGGAAAATTGTTGTGCGAAAATGTAAATTTTTCACTTTTTTCAAAAAAATATCTCGCTTTCGGGGCCGTAGCTCAGCTGGGAGAGCGCTTGAATGGCATTCAAGAGGTCAGGGGTTCGATCC
>CAZBHY010000204.1:0-2193 GCA_964491705.1 uncultured Planctomycetales bacterium | reverse complement strand
GAAACAAAGATCGCTGCCACATCTGTGTAACCATCGCCGTTAAAATCCCCCGCCATCGGCTGATCTGCGACGCCAAAACCCGTTGCCCACACGCCGCTAGGGACAAACTTTTCCCCATCAGATAAGGCCGTCTCGATTGTCCCCTTTTGGGGATCAAACAGCGCAATGTCCATCTGGCCGTCCGCGTTAAAATCGCCGAGCAGAACCCGGCAGCCCTTGACGATACCAGACAGCCATTCCTGCTTGGGCAAAAATGCCCCTCCAGTCGAAAGGGCCACTTTAATTTTCCCAGATTCCACAAAATATGTTGCTAAATCGGCGATGCCATCCCCATTAAAATCACCGGATAACTGCGGAATAATCAACTGAACAGAATTCATCAGATCGACTTTATCCGACAGCGTAGTTAAAAATTTTCCCCAAAATCCATCATGTTGATGATAATCCGTATACTCCAACAAATTGTATCCGGATTTTAACGGCCATTGCGTCCTGATCGTCTTGGAATAATCCCCATTCAACCAGAAACCCGCGTTCCATTCCGCTGCCTGATACGCAAAATTGATCGTGACCGGATTCCTGACATAAAAATATGTCGCAAAATAATAACCGGTATCTTTACGGCCATTAATGTTAATCCGCCCTGTGCTGTCTTGTGTCCAATTGCCCAATACGTTCCAACTTGACGCAATAATTGCACTGCTCAACGGCGCTAAATGAAATGGCGGAACAGGGCCATAATTGTCATGTCCTCGATCATATCCTCCGTTATATCGAAATGCCCATCTGTTATCCCCTGTCACCGGATTGCCGCTCACACCAGCGATCGTATATGTCACCGGATCCTGGGAATAATGCAAATGCACCACCGGCATAGATGTACTGGCATCTGATCCATACATCTGTATCTCGTGAAGCAAGGACGCCCCGGTGCGCGGACTGTATATATAAGAGAAAACATAGCGCCTTTGACGACATCCCGCTGCGTAGACATTGATGGCCTTGATACGGCGGCCAACCTTCTGCTCAACCCCAGAACGATAATTGAGCAAAATATCGTTCCGGTCTGAATCCTCTAATTCCGTTGTGACACGCGCATAAAAATTCTGCGATGCGGTATCCACGCCATCACGATCTGTGCCCGGCTCTCCCATGAAATAAATTTCAAATGACCCATTCTCGCCATATCGAATAAAATAAAAATTCCCGAATACATCTTTGACCTGACTCAATCTCCACCGAAAAATCCGATTCCCTTCGGCCACAACAGACTGATCATTCAAAATACTCGTCAAACCAAAAAAATATGCAGTTCCCTCCCGATCCTTGACAACCCACGTATCGCCGGTCTTACGCACGTTCAAAAATACCCCCTCAACTTTCGCCCGGTATTGCCCATTGCCAATGGGAACCAATTCAGTCAAGGCTCCACCGAGAGAACACACAAATGTATCACTGTCATCAAACTGGGGAATACCGTTTTTCAACGATCGTTCAATGAATCCGAAATCAATATTCCAGCCACGGCCCAACGGCCCGTTGCCTGATCTCGGAGAATATGAGACCGTGATCTGTGGAACGATCCGTCCTCGTCCCGGCGGAAGAGTCAGTGGAAAAGCGATCACCCCGGATCCGCTCAACGGATCAAACTGAAACGTGTGAACCGCAGATTGAGGCGACCATCCAGACATGGATGACGATGCGGCAGCCGACATAGCTACTGGTCCGTCATCAGATGTTGATGGATTGGGTATGGCATCCAGCACATTCTCTTGGCCCAATAACTCCGCAACAGTGAGATCGGATGCATGGCCATATAATGTCCATGCGGCAGCGATAAAACTGAAAAAGCCGACAATGATCAATGTTCTGCTTCTACGGCTGGCAACGTGTATGAACATGGTTCCCCCTTTTCAAAATTCCCATGAACAATTCGTCCAGCCACATTTAACAATCAATGATTGTCTGAAAGGTCCAATCGGACCTCATCAAACACTATGATCATTTTTTCCATTTACATTGGGGAGATAAGAAGGCATGTCATGCGGCATACCGGAGATAACACCCGTCGGAACAATGCCAAACATTCCATGTGAGATAGATTGACAATATCACTATTTTGTTTTTTTGTCAAATATTTTTTGATAAAAAAACAGATTGTAGAGCTCCCAAAAACGCGCCAGCACCTATTTA
>CAZBHY010000203.1:0-2199 GCA_964491705.1 uncultured Planctomycetales bacterium | reverse complement strand
AAAATAAGACAACAGGCATTGATATCACTGACAAAAATGAAAAGCAGACCATTTACGAGCAGTATCTTTCCGCGTTTCAGGATGGTGTTTATGATTATGTTGCAGAACATTATGATGCGGATACCAACGAATATATTACACGAGAATATGTTTTAGGCGGCACGAATTTCAGGAACATGCCGTTGGAAGAGACAGCCGAGCGTCCAGCATCATCCGGATCCAGTCCCATTGTGGATGTCGGCGTAGATTTTGCGGAAGTCGGGCCGAATGCTGATCCAGCGCTTATTGATGCCGTTAATAATGGAGAGTTCAATGCTGAGGGCAGTTCGCCCATATCCGTTGTGTCCTTGGCCGAAGAAACACAACGTGCGTTAAACGCATCAACAGTCAATGAGTTTCTTGCGTTTATTCACAATGCATATTTAGTCGATTCACAAGAACGGTTGGCTGGTTTGCAGCCGGCATTAGGAGCACTCGATCCGCATTTTGCGGATACGGTCATTGCTCCAGAGCGTCTCACATCACGATGGAAAGAAGAACGATTGGTTGACGGGGATGGCAACGGATATCTCGCGGATGTTTTATATGTGCGATCCGATAACAATTCTGCGCGTGGTGTTTTTAAAGGCGGGATTCGTGCTTTGTTGAATTATGTCGCTGGGACGTTTAGGCAGCGTGGCGAGGAGCGAAAACAAACTGCCAGTGATTTAATGCGGGATGAGGCGTTTCGCGTGGCGTTTGCGAAATTGAATGGATTTATGAATCTTACGGAAAACGATGTCAAAAATTTTATTCAACTTTGGGTTGAGGAAGAGGCCAAGGCCTTATCATTATGGATGACATTTAAAACGTCGCTTTTTGGCCTTCCACTGGGTGGCGGCAAGGGAACCATTTTTGTCGGGAAGATTGTACGTAATAATGATGGGACATTCTCCATCAATGATCCGGAATTATGGGAAAAAGACGCCCAGACAAAAGAACACGAGAAACATAATGTCGCGACTATCGCACGAAATTTTACACGCGTTTTGTTTCAAGAAGGACGTCTTGGCCCGGATCAGACCGTGCCGGCGCCGGATAAGAGGACGACGCCGTATTTTATGAATGTGGCCACCGATGAGTACATTCTGTTGAATATGGACGAAATTCAACGCCGGGATACGGTGTTATATGATCGGTTGCAGCGGCGTCTTGCGGAGGAAACAGTCGATGGGAGTTATGAGATTACGAAAACCGCGTTAACGTTGGAGGCAACATCGTATATGAAAGAAATGTTTGATCAAAGAACGCCCACGTCCGTTCCGGAATTAGCGGTATTTACCGGAAAGAGTCTTGATCATGGCGGTGTTCTTGGTAGAACTGAGGCGACAGGCGAGGGTGTGGCCATGGCAACGGAACGGCTGATTGAATCTGATGGGGAATCTTACCGTGATAAAACCGTCGCGGTTCAGGGGGCTGGCAATGTCGCTTTATATTATGCGTTGCGCACTGTTCGCAATGGAATGCAATTAAAAATTCTTTCGGATGAAGGTGCCACGATCATCAAAAAAGATGGTTTTGTGTGGACCGAAGAAGAAGTGCTCAGTTTGATCGCGCATTTCGAGTCGAAAACAAATCCGAAGAAAATGTATCAGATTTGGCAGGATGTGGTTGATCCGGCGAGTGTGGATGTGATTGGGCGTGAGGCAACCTCAGAACAACGTGCAGCGGCTGTTTTGGAAGCGGATGTTGATGTGCTGAGTTTGTGCGCGACCGAAGGGGTGATTACGGAAAAAAATGCCGGGAATATTAAAGCGAAATATGTTAGTCAGGGGGGTAATGGTGCGATTACCGCAGCGGCGATTAAAATTTTGGTAGAAAATGGTAAACGCGTTTCTGTGGATACATTGGACAACTCGCGCGGTGTGGGCATTTCCTATTTTGAGCAGGTGCAGGCCTTAACGGGTTATGTCTTTTCCTTGGATGAGGTCCGGACATTGGCAGAATCCATGCACGGTGCTGTTTATCAAAGCGCTCTTGAAGAGTCCAGAAAATCCAAAGTGTCGTTGGTCATGGCCGCGGATATTGTTGCTGCCCGAGGTGTTATTCGGGATCAATATTTACACCTCATCAAAGAACATAATGGTGACCTGCAGAAGATTTCGGAGGCACGTGGTTATCAGGAGTCTGCCCAAGAACCGGATCATGAGCCAGGAGGAG
>CAZBHY010000202.1:0-2206 GCA_964491705.1 uncultured Planctomycetales bacterium | reverse complement strand
TTTTTATCGAGGAGATAGGCCTTATAAATGGAATCTGCAATACAGGCGATGGGTTTATCGCTTAACCCACTGGAATTTTCTACGGGCGCCTTTTTGTCCAGGTTTTTTGCGTTCTTTCATGCGCGAATCGCGTCTGAGCATCAATGATTTTTTGAGTGGCGGTTTGGCATCGGTATCAAATTTTACAAGTGCACGGGCAAGTCCCATACGCAATGCACCTGCCTGGCCTGAGATCCCTCCGCCGTTGACTTTGACATCAATATCAAATTTGTTTAAGGTATTGGTCATTTTCAGCGGTTCAAGAATTTGTATCCGGTCAGTTTCACGGACGAAGTATTCTTCAAATGAACGTTTATTGATACGGAATTTTCCGGTTCCAGGAGTCAGATTGACCCGAGCGATTGAGCATTTCCGCCGACCCGTTGCTCCGTATTTTACCATTTCGACCATAATGATTGCTCCTCTAATGATTCAATTAGATTTTTAATAGTACAGGTTCCTGTGATTGGTGCGGGTGCTTATCACCAGCATAAATTCGCACAGAACTGCGTAATGTGTTGCCCAGTCGTCCCGTTGGAAGCATACGATCAATCGCCAATCGCATTGCCTTGGTTGGCGCCTTCTGCATCATTTGGGTGAGTGTCATTTTGCGCTGCCCCGACGGATAGCCGGAGTATCGGGTATAAACTTTATCATGCGCCTTGGCTCCGGATACACCCGATAATTTAATCTTGGAGGCATTGATGATAATGACCCGATCTCCCGTATCTAAATGAGGGGTAAAAATACGTTTATTTTTCCCTCTGATAATGGCGGCTGCCTTGGTTGCGACACGTCCGAGAATTTTATCAGAAGCATCGATCAGATAGTACGTGCGTTCAATTTTTGTCACATCCGGGAGATATGTTTTAACTTTTTTCATTTTATCCGTACCCACATTAGAACTTTTAGTATTTTTATTTAAATGAAGCAAAATTATAGCATTTAACTCAATTGTGTCAATATTTATTTATTGAAGCCTGCTTTTCGAGTTGGTTTTTAGAAAAATGGTGTAATTTTTGATGGGATTTACATGTCATATTTAACTTCCATCAGGCATAGCCCCTGTGGGGGAGCGGTGTAGCCAGCAGCACTCCGGTCCTTTGAATGGATAATATGTGGAATGCCATCCGCAGGCAGCTGTGCACAACCAACGGCCATGAGTGTTCCGATAATATTGCGTACCATTTTATATAAAAATCCGTTTGATTCGATCGTGTAAATGAGATAGTCGCCTCGTTTTTTCAATGTTGATTGGTAGATGGTGCGTACCGTATTTTGGACCCGTGCGTTTTTTTTGCGTGCAGAATCCGATGCGACAAAGGAGCGGAAATCATGAGTTCCGATCAGCATGGATGCGGCGGTGCGCATGCTCTTTATATTCAGACGATAAGGAATATGCGTGCAGAAACGACGGTTAAGGGCACACGGACTCTGGCGATTCAGGATGGTATACTGATATATTTTTCTTTGTGCGCTGAATTGCGCATGAAAATTGAGTGGAACATCCTGAACATCATGAATGACGATATCGGGTGGCAGATGTGTATTTAACGCTCGGCACAGCGCATCGCTGGGGATCGTGGATTGTGTTTTCAAATGTGCGATCTGCCCGGCGGCATGGACGCCACTATCGGTACGCCCGGATCCGTAGATACGGATCTTTTTTTTCAAAATGATTTGCAGGGCTTTTTCAATTTCTTGCTGGACGGTGCGTGTTCCCTTCTGTTGGATTTGCCATCCGTTAAAATCGGTGCCGTCGTATTCAATGCGCAGCTTGATATTTCTCATATCAGATTTTGGTGAATCAGCTCTTCTGCGATCTGGATCGCATTGAGGGCAGCACCTTTACGAATATTATCAGACACCACCCAAAGATTCAGCCCATTGGCGATGGTTTCATCTTCACGGATTCGTCCGACGAATGTCTCATCCCTTCCCTCGGCTGCCAAGGGTGTTGGATAGATGCTTTTCGCCAAATCATCCAGCACGCGTACTCCCGGCGCTTTGGAGAGAAGTTCAATCGCCTTGTCACGTGTAATCTTTCGTTCTGTTTCAATATTGACCGATTCAGAGTGGCCATAGAAAACAGGGCATCGCACACAGGTCGCAGTGACACGAATCCCATTGTCATGCATGATTTTTTTTGTCTCATTGACCATCTTCA
>CAZBHY010000201.1:0-2225 GCA_964491705.1 uncultured Planctomycetales bacterium | reverse complement strand
CCACGCTCTGCGCGTTGGGGCTTACATAGGGGCATTGAAATATCCGGGCATAAAGATCCTTATTATCAGGCGCACATACAACGAACTGCGAGAAAACCACATAGAACCGATGCTGAGAATGGTACCGGAGCGGTTTGGGCAAAAGAGCGTGATAGCCGTGTTATTCCCTATATAGGGAATTTTATTCGTAAAGCACATATTGATGAAATCCCTCAATTAGTTAATATTTTAAAAGGGGAGATGTCATTGATCGGACCGCGCCCAGAGCGTCCTGAATTTGTTGAGAAATTCAGGTCTCAAATCCCGGAATATACAAAGCGGTTGCAAGTTAAGCCAGGATTAACTGGTTTGGCACAAGTTTGGCATCATTATGACCGCAATCTGGATGATGTTCGGAAAAAGATTAAGTATGATCTTTTATATATTCGTAAATTGTGCCTGTGGACAGATTTCCGTATTTTATTGCGGACGTTCCGTGTCGTCGTTACAGGAGAGGGGGCACATTAGTCGGTGCAGCTGAGTTGCGCAGCACGGTGAGAGCAGCAAAGATTTAGCAATTTTCTCCGTGCTCCCGGGAGATGCAGATATTATTTTCAGATCTCCTTTGGGCATATATGCAGATGGTGTTTTTGCCAAAAATTTACCTGAGGCAGGCTCAAGCCTTTCCCGGGGCGGAGAAATAATCGAAGTTATATAATGGAGAGAGGTATTCGGATGAAAATTTTTCGCAATCTCAAGAATAATAAGAAAAGCTGTATCATTTGGTCGCTGATGATTTTTGCTATCGGTGCGATGCTTCAGAATGGTGCTGGCGCGTCTGCGATGGCATTTAATGGACGCTATTATGATTTTTTCAGCGTGAACTTAGGTTCGGAAAACAACATTCCATCTCATCGTGAGAATTTTGACGGTGGACAGCGGTTTTCTTCTGGGGATTTTGGTCAGTTTGACCGCAAAGAGATGGTGCCGCCTATGGTCAGACCTGGGACCTCACCGATCGTTCAGAATGATGCGCCACGCGGGCAGTTCGGAGGTTGGGATGATGATTTCAGTGCGCCATATCATCATCCGTCTCGTCGAAGGAATCAGGACCAAGATCAGCCGTTTTATCCTCGGTTGATTCCGGTTGAGTTTAAAGAGTTTCCCGGTGATGGTGGCGATCCTACAGTTTGTGAGGTGTTCAAAAATTGTGATGATGATGAAGACAATGATGGAGGAGATAATGATGTTCCTCCTGTGACAACAACGCCGGAACCGGCAACATTGGCGTTGTTGGGCAGCGGTTTGTTTGGGTTGGCTGGTTTGAGAAGGAGACAACGATCGTAAAAAGATCTGGTGCCTGCTATCAGGTAAGGCGCGAATGACGTTCATTTTTCGACATCAGAATTCAGAATGATGTTTGTTATAGAAGATAAGATTGTAAATAACAGTAAGCAATAAAAAGGGAGAAAAAAATGAAGAAAGTCTTAATGATGCTGCTGGGCGTAATTTTCGTCGCAAGCAGTGCCAGCGCTATGCCCATTGCGCTGAATCCAGATGCGGTTCTGGGTGCAGGTACCTATGGGGTGGCAACAAGTGTTTTTAATGAGTTGCAGGTGTATGCGCAAACCACGTCAACAGCTAACAATGGAACATTTTCAGATATCGGTAATGTTGCCGTGACCAACTTGTTACCTATCGGCAGTGGAACACAATATGCCGGTTTGAACAGTGGTTGGGCGCTCGTTGGTGGATGGACAAATCTCACTGGGTCTATTGTTGGACCAGGTCAATATGTCTACACATCAGGAACGTTAGACCTGTATTTATCACAGCAGGCTTATAGTTTTGGATCAACTATCGGTGCTGGTGATGACACAGGGTTTAATCTTGGAACAAAAGTCGCTACATTGAGTTTGGTCAGCGGCACTGGTGTGATCACAGGGACCAGCGGAACCACAGATCTGACATGGAAATTCACAGATTTGTATCAGGGTTTCTGGTTGGATGGAAATGGTAATGCGTTATCATTAGCAGATATCAATAAGGATGGATTCTTATTGGCGATTAGCGATATGAATACGCACAATATCATTGTCGATGGTGCGAATATCTATTCGGATCATGACGGTTCTGTCAGCGTTGGCGTTGTTCCTGAGCCGGCAACGATGGCCCTTTTAGGGACAGGGTTGTTAGGATTGGCTGGAGCAGGTCTGCGTAAGAAAAAAGCATAATATTACCGCAAG
>CAZBHY010000200.1:0-2312 GCA_964491705.1 uncultured Planctomycetales bacterium | reverse complement strand
GCTGTTTGGATCACGATCAGACACAATGCCTGTGTGCGGAACATTGCATTGTCATTACGCCGTTGGTTCGCCTGAATGAAAAGATTTTGGAATTCTTGAACCACATTTCCATTGCGTCATTAATTCATGGACAAACGCATCCGATCGAAAACAAAATTCGAGAAAGGCTGTTACTCAAGACCACATGAAAAAATATATCTACTTTGACAATAATGCCACGACACCTTTGCATCCCGCAGTCAAAAAAACGCTCGCGGACTCATTTGAGATATTCGGCAATCCGTCTAGCTTTCACCATTTCGGTAGACAAGCACGAAAAAAAATTGAAGACGCGCGCGTAACCATCGCATCGTTTATTAACGCCGACCCGGAGGAAGTCTTTTTTGTCGGCAGCGGATCTGAAGCCAATAACACGGTTCTTTCCACTCTGCCGTGTGATAAACAGCGCTGTGCCTGCAATCTAAAAATCACCCGTGCCGTGATTACCACAAAAATTGAGCATCCATGCATCCTTGAGGCCGCAAAATGTCTAAAATTTAAAGGTTCTTCGGTGCAATTCCTCGATGTGGATCAATATGGAAAAATTGATGCTGCGCAATTACTATCATCGCTTAAACAAACCAATGCCGGTTTGGTTTCTATCATGATGGCCAACAATGAAATTGGAACCATTCAAGACATCAAGCATCTGGCGGCGATTGCGCATGACAGCGGAGCCTTGTTTCATACCGATGCTGTTCAGGCCTTTGGAAAAATTCCTATTGATGTCAAAGACCTCAATGTTGATTTCTTAACAATCTCCGCTCATAAAATTTATGGCCCAAAAGGCATCGGAGCCTTATATGTGAAAAAAAATGTGCAATTTTGCCCCCTGATCGTGGGAGGCCACCAGGAAAAAGGGCGGCGTGCGGGAACGGAAAACACACTGGGCATAATCGGATTCGGCACCGCTGTGGAAATGAGAAAAATCGAAATGCGCGATGAACACCAACGGTTGCTTCAGCTGAAAAATCTGTTTCGTCAATTGTTGGAAAAACAGATTCCAGATATCCGCTTTAATGGCCATCCAACAGATTGCCTGGCTGGCACACTGAATGTTTCCTTCAACGGCGTTGAAGGCGAGGCGATTCTTTTATATCTGGACCTTGAAGGCATTGCCGTTTCCACCGGATCAGCGTGCGCCTCAGGGTCGCTGGATCCATCGCATGTCTTGTTAGCGACAGGATTGGCCGCAGAGGATGCGCATGGTTCCATTCGCTTTAGTTTAGGACGAGAAAACACACAAGACGAGGTGGAGTACACGGTAAAGAAGATCGCCGATGTCATTGAACGACTGCGAAAAATGTCAACAGCGTATCATCGCCGCAATTCAGCATAAAGCGTCAATCAAATATCATGCCCGCGTTGAAAACGATGGCATGTGAAATAAAAAATATTCATTTTTTCTATTCTGGGAGGGCCCTATGAACGACTGGATTTACACGGATACTGTGAAAGATCATTTTATGCATCCCAGAAATATCCTTTCTGATGATGAAAATTTCCAAGATGATGGCAAGGGCATGGTCGGCAATGTCAAATGTGGTGACCAGATGATGGTTCTCATTAAAGTGGATCCAGTCAAGAAAACCATTTCTGACTGCCGATGGAAAACATATGGCTGTGCCAGCGCGATTGCCAGCACATCGGTTTTATCCGAAATGGTCAAAGGCATGTCACTGGATGCCGCCTATGCACTATCTCCAAAAGATGTTGCTCAACAGCTGGGCAGCCTTCCGGACCATAAAATTCATTGTTCGGTATTAGGCGACAAGGCCTTGCGCGCCGCAATCAATGACTACTACCTGCGTTCTGGACAAAAAGAAAAAATCCACCGGGAAGAAGCGCGTGTGATTTGCCAATGCATGAACGTGACCGACCATGAAATCGAAGATGCGGTATTAGAAGGGGCCCGGACCTATCTCCAGCTTCAAGAAAAAACAAAATTAGGAACAGTCTGTGGACAATGCGAACCTGAGGCACGTGAGATTCTTGACCGTGTGATTCAGCAGTATTTTCCAAATGACGCCACCCGATGACGCGTCTGATGGAAAAAAATGAAAGTCGGTTTATAAAAAAATAAAATTTTAAAACAAACATTGCGCCATCGCCAAAAATTGGGTATGCTTTGACAAAAGGAGAACGCGCTTATGAAATATTCGCCACAAGACGTGCTTGATCATCTGCTCGCATTTGCCAAAGAGATCAAGTTGAAGCAGCCTATTGACGGGGTGATTTACCGTGAAGATTACCAGGATTATCAGGTTATCCTC
>CAZBHY010000199.1:0-2314 GCA_964491705.1 uncultured Planctomycetales bacterium | reverse complement strand
GACTCGTTCTTTTTAATCAACCCGGCAATGATAATCGTCTGACCGTCGTCTAAAAGCACCTTTGTTTGCGTGCTGGTCGTTAAAAAAGCGCCTTCTTGAGTCCCGTCAGGATCGCTGATCGAAACATTTAACGTAATATCAACTTTTTCATTGTCTTTAATTTCTGGAGTCACAGAAAAGGTAATCCCATAACTTTTATAAGTTGTGCTGTCTGTGGTAGATGTGTCTGTCGTCACAGAACTGATAATCGGAATCTCTCCTCCCACTGTAATGCTGGCTGTTTCGCCGTCAGACATCACCAGACTCGGTCTGGACAATGTTCGGGCCTCACTGGTCTCGAGCATCGCATTAATGGTGGCCGTAACAAGCCCCTGTCTGTCCATATTCACAACCCGGAACATGTCCCGAATCCCGGGAGTTGGCCCTGAGCTTTCGGTCATTTCAATTGTTCCCACATTTGTCCATTGAACGCCCAGCGTCTCTGTCAGCGTCTTGCTCAACTCAGTGATCTGCGCATCAATCTGGATCAAGTCCCCTTGGGCATCAACCATGTTGATCACATACTCACTAAATTCTGAAATGACTTTATCAAAGACCTCTTTCTGACTCTTGTTGACCTTGCCTGTCGCGATGATTTTCGATTCATAAGCGCTGTATTCCATTGTAATGCCGGAAATCTTCGCGGCCTTTAATAGCTGTTCGATCCTCTCGCGAATCATATCCATGTCTTCTTCCATGACGCGGGCCAAGACCGACCGTTTGCCATATTCATCCCAAATAAAAATCTGCGTCTGGCCCAGCGCATTGCCCACCAAAAGGATTTCGTCTACATCCGCATTCACAATATCGACAATGCCCGGGGTGCTAATCGCAATGCGGGTCAAAGAATACACCTTCAACGACACCAGGTCTCCCCGATATAAAATCACATCGCGTTTCTCTCGGGTGTCGATTCTTTCTTCAACCTGCGCGCGGACAAATGCCGTGCCGATCACAACAAAAAAGACCAACACCAGCATTGCCCAACGGCCGTAACGTAATCCTTTCATAAACAGTTCTCCTGTATCGTTGCACATGTGTGTTGTTACTGCATTTTCCCGCCTTGAAAAATCTGAATGAACGGCTTCACTTCTTGCTGCGTCTGCACGCTCACCGGCTCAATGATCGCTTTGGTCCTGGGGATCGCCAGCTCTGTCCCTTGTTTTTCAAACATATAATCTGCCAATCCAGACCATGATGCTGTTTCTAAAACCTCAACATCCATCTCATCAGGCGCACGCAATAAAAGCTGCATCTGTCCATGCTGCTGCATAAACGACATCAGGCTGGCCTCGACAGGGGTCAAGGCAAAGGTCAGTGTTAACGATCGGGCCTGCTGCTGTGCGGCATACCCGTCTCTGGGCGCCTGTAAATTTACCCCGACCGCTAAGATCAAAACATTCTGAAAAACAACCGAGGAAACCTTTTCTGTTTTTCCTTCGACTGGATCTGGAAGGCTCATGTGCGCAATAATATCGACAGTATCGCCAGGATTGACCATGCCGCCAACCGCAGACAAAGAATCAATCATCACCGTATAGGCTCGCTTCCCCGCCGGGGTCCGCAACGCCAATGAAGAGGCATCTTTGGCCTCTACTGCCGCTTGCTTCTGCGGCCCCTCAGCCCCTTGAGGCGCTGCTGCCGCCGCAGATACAGCTGCTGCCGCTTTGCGTTCAAACTCTTTCTGCTGATCTTCCAACCGCTTCAATTCCGCCCGCATCGCATCCATATCCTGCTGTGTTCGCGCCATATAAATCTGCTTGAATTCTTCGTTCTGCTTACGAGACTCTTCAGCAATGGTTGTCTGAACATATTGGGTGGCCAAAACAGCCGCGACCAGTCCCAAGGCAACCGCCATCAAAATAATGGCTACCTGCTTTTTATTTTCAAGATTCATATGCGCTATTCCTCCAGCAATTTTTCGTTAACATTAATTTCCATCTGTTCTTGAACCTGTGCCAGCGCCTCAAAAACAGCTTGTTGCTGTTTTAACATCAACACATAATTTTTCAAATCATCCTTGATCTCTGCTAACGCCGGAATCTCCCCGCCTTCTTTAGCAACAAGATTAACAATATAAAAACCTTGCGGGCCTTCAAATATGCCGCTATTCGCCCCCACATCCAACGCAGCAACAATCTGTCCCATTTTTTCATTCTCAAAAGTCTCGATCATTCCCAGGTCTCCGCCCTGAGCTGCCGTTGCCCCGATCGAACGCTCTTTGGCAATATCTTCAAATGCTATCCCTTGGCCCAAATCAACCAAAACCGTCTTT
>CAZBHY010000198.1:0-2316 GCA_964491705.1 uncultured Planctomycetales bacterium | reverse complement strand
ACCCATATACCACAAAAAACATGGCCGACAAAACCGCTGCAAAACTATTATAATGATGAAACGACGCCGTGACAGCGGTATAACGACTGGACGTCATCAGGGCCTGCCCTTTTAAAAAATCGAACCCCGTGATCTGCTGCCACACACCAGAGGCGCATGTCACAAAAACACTGGCAATCAAGGCCATCAACACCATCCTTGCCTTCTTGCGATCAAGAAAGATCCGGATAAAATAGAACAGCAGCACATACTCGCCCCATTTGCATGTCCAGGCATAAAAACTTTTTCCCAACAAGTCCCCGCTGGCCAATAACGATAGGCCCATGACAATCCAGAAGGCTAATAGCGCGCCATTGATCCTGTCTTTAAAAAAATCTCTGACATCAACCCAAGACGGTCGTTCGAAAAATAACCATGCCGTAGCCGCCAATAGGATCACGCCAAAACAGATTTCGACCACCGCATTGGATGTAGTAATAAACAGGGCCATCGTCATCAACGACAAAAAAATACCGCGACGGATAACCGTGAGAATAGCCTCTTTACTCAATACGCCCCCTTTCTTTTAAAAACAGCAGGGATGGTCCACACCAAGATCATCATGTCCAAGGCAAACGACCAATTGTCAATATACCACAGATCCCATTTCACCCATTTATAAAAACTTAAATTACTCCTGCCGCGCACCTGCCATAGACAGGTAATCCCGGGCCGGACATCCAACCGACGCATCTGCCAGATATCATACTGCTCCACCTCATCGGGCGTTGGCGGACGCGGCCCCACCAGGCTCATATCGCCTTTTAAAACATTCCACAGCTGAGGCAGTTCATCCAGGCTGTAACGCCGCAACAGCCGGCCAACGCGTGTAATGCGCGGGTCATCACGCATTTTAAAAATCGGTCCCGTGACTTCCGATTGATCGCGCAATGATGCCTTCTGCGTATCCGCGCCATCGATCATAGAACGGAATTTATAAAAATGAAACATCCGCCCTTTTTTCCCACAGCGTTTTGACACATAAAAAACCGGACCAGGACTATCCGCCTTGATTGCTATGGCGATCACCAAAAAAATCGGGGCCAGCACAATCAGCCCGATCACTGCCAGGCAGACATCCAGCATCCGTTTAACATATAAATCTGTGCCGTGCTGACGTGCCCCCAAATATTTGATCATCGGCATAATGCCGACATGCTGCAACTCCAAGTTGTAAACCGGCAGGGTAAAATTATCCGCGAGCACATGCGCAGTCTTTTGCATCTGACGGCAGGCCGCGATGACCTGGCTGACCAATGCGCGCTCCGATGGAATGGTAATATAGATCTCATCAATAAAATATTTCTGCAAGACATGGGGGAACTCGGCAATCGTATGAGACAAAACCGGATGCCCTGCGATACGGCCATGTTTATAATTATCAAAAAACCCAACCACCTTCAAACCAAGATGCGGACAGGATTCAATTTCACTGACCAACGCAATGCCGGCCTGTCCTGCGCCGACAATCAGCACGTTTTGATTATAATACCCCCGGACCATGCGATAACGGATCAACAGCCGTTTGGCCGCGCGCCACGCAGATAGGCTAAAAAACAGCAGCAGAAAGCTTTGAATGAACACCAGGCGGGAAAAAAATTTCATCTGAAGAATAAAGATCATCAAGCCAACCAGAACAGACGAGAACATCACACAGACAAAGACCCGCACTGTCTCCTGAGGGATCGTGACAGACCTGTCCGTGCCATAAAGCCCCCGGGACTTTAGAAATAGAACAAGCCCCGCAGCCCAGAAAAGAAATAACAGAAAGACATTATTCCATTCTGGCAGAACGGCAAAAATCAACCGCTCATTGTAACGCAAACAATACGGAATATATAACGACGCACTGATCACCAGCACATCGATCAAAAAATACATCGCAATAATCAATCGTCTGTCTCTATTCATATGCGATACTCGAAATCTCTTCTTCGAACTGATCGATCAAATTCTTCATATTACGCTCATTGAGCATAAAAAAGCGACCATTCTGCCCCAGCATCTTGGCCAAGGCCCTGTTTTCTTTGAGTGTCATAATTGCTTCGACCAAACTGTCCGCATGCCCAGGCTCACTCACCAACCCAAAACGATGCTGTTTCGCCAATCGTGATATCTCGCACCCCTCTGTTGCTGAAATAATTAACGGTGTCCCAACCGAAGCCGGCCCGAACACCTTAGATGGCATGACAATATTTCTCACATTCCCCGATTGTGTGATCAAGGCAATATCCGCGCAAGCAAACATCTCGTTGACCATCGCCTTTGGCTGGACAT
>CAZBHY010000197.1:0-2331 GCA_964491705.1 uncultured Planctomycetales bacterium | reverse complement strand
CCATGCCGCGCTTCCTCTTGAAAAAAGCACGGAGGCCCCTGCCGCAAAAATTGATGTCTATGCGACAACAACCAAAATCACAGTCAACGAGAAGCCTTTTTTGTATCGCAAGATTTTTTTTGCCATATGTTCCTTATCGTTCAAATAAACGGCTTCTTAAAAAAACAGGCGAATCCAGCATGCCGTTACCATTGATATCTTCTCCCGCGTCAATGACGCCATTTAAATTTTTATCCTCACCGTAAACGCGGCCATCCTTCTGCTCCCACATCACTGAAACCATGATTTCCAGCAGATCAGTTGTTGAATTATCGACATAACTGATCCCGTATCCATCAAGCCCATTAATTAAAAATTGTGCCTGATGATAACCCCCAACAATCGAATCATATTCTGATGAACGGATCTCTTCCATCCTCGTCTGCGCGGCATGAATCGCCCGCGACATATTACGTGAGGTTTCCGCCAGTTCCATAGCTGTTAAAAAACTCTCCAAAATACCTACAACCACGACCATCAAAATCGCCGAGGCAACCAGAATCTCAACTAATGTCATGCCGTGATTATTTGCCATCTTTTTCATTTTTTCTCTCGCGAATAATAAAGGGGGCCTCATGCTACCCGGCCCCCCTTATTTGTTCTTCTATGCACCATTAGCTGGATTTTATTATTAACCCTCGCCGCCTTCGCCTTCGCCTTCACCGCCGGAACAAGGATCATCTGTCAGAACCCCACCAGCAGTAATTGTAAACACTTTGGTTCCTGTGGTATTACATAGTACCGGAGTTGCTGTGGCTGTATAGCCATTGTCCGTGGTATAGGAATATCTGTACCCAGACAATCCATTATCAACACTGTCTGCCACATAATTTCTGTTTAGATATGCGGGACCCGCTCCAGTAAGATCTGCAATACCAGTAGGAAAATTCCCATCATTATCCGAAGCAAAACTTTCTGCGGCTGTCGAGATCGCACGCAGGGTGCTGCGGGCCAGCGCGTCGTTTGCTGACAAACGGGCTCTCAGCAAGTTCGGGATCGCGATGACCGCCAGGAGAGCGATGATCGCGACAACGATCATGATCTCTACCAGGGTAAACCCTTTTCTGTTTCTCATCTTGTCCTCCTTGGGTTGTTGCCTCAGAGCGTGAATGCCTGTCCGAAAACCCAAAGGAATAATGCAAGAACTAGAACGGCTTAAATCATCCTTCATGTTTCGGTCAAAACTTTCTAACCCTTTGGCATTGTTCTGTTTAACCTGTATTTATCGTATCACTCGCCTCTCGAGTGTCAATGTCTTTTATCAAAACTTTACCTGCCCCAATATCGCCCCATACTTCGCCAAAGGCTTCCGCCTGCCTTTGGCTCCGTAAGGGGAAAATTCATCATACCCCGCATCACCTGACGGTGCGGGGTTTATTCGCACCTGTGATTTATGTCGGCTTTCAGCCTTCCATAAATCACGTGCTCATAAAAAAACGCCTGTTCTCCAAACAAAAGAACAGGCGCACAAAATCTCTCCAATTTTCCATTTTCTCTTTAATGGCAACTGGCTGCCCTGAGCAACTCAACAACGCTCGAGGACCCTACCCCGATACGGCGATCGGGGTCCCGACTTCCGACTTGGTGAATCGGAAGATTTCGGGATAGTTTTGTCCCCGCCGACCTGCGCCGGCGAAGCCCCTGCGGTTTCATTTTCACAGCAAATCAGCAGGGGGCCCCATCCTTTCGAATGGTTTACCTTTTTCATCAAGATCAAAGAACAATTTCTATTGCAGCCAAAGTATGGCACATGTTTGATCAATCGTCAAGGTCAGCCAAGAGCTCCTCAAATGACCACGCATCACTCCGCTTTCTGCACCTCTGCCAGCCGTCTGCGTAAGCCCGCATTCTCCGTTTTTAAAACATCTAAATACCGGGTCAGTTCCACGCGTTCGGACTCAAACACTTTCACCTCATTCTGATCAGCCTGATATTTCTTCTGAATGACATCCAATGATGCCTCCAGCGCTTTCTTACGCAAACCAGCATCACTGATCTCTTTTTGAAAAGCCGCAATTTTTTCCGCAGCAAGCTTTGCATGAATCTTTTGCTCAGCCAAAAGTTTTTCCTGAGCAGCTATCAACGCCTGCACCTCAGATGTCCAATGGTCCAACTCCTGGCCCAAGACGGCGCCCTGTTCTGTCAGCGCAGCCAAACGAATTTTTTTCTGTTCCTCATCCGACTCAGCAGCAGCAATAGCATTTTCCATCATCTGCACCCGCGCCAACTGCTCCTGAAGCTCTGCGCTGACCGCAGCCCTTTTTTCACCGAACGCATCTTCACGAATCACCG
>CAZBHY010000196.1:0-2369 GCA_964491705.1 uncultured Planctomycetales bacterium | reverse complement strand
AGCAAATCGTCCGTATAGACTCCCTCTTGCATCAGTTGACCGTTTTCATAATATGTTTGGTAGAGACCATTGCGCATATTGTTCTGATAATGGCCTTTTTCCTTAATGTGACCGTTTTCATAATAAACAAAAAATGGGCCATCTACAATATTCTGAGATACCGGCCATTTTTCTTTAAGCTGGCCTTGGTCATAATATGTGGAAATTTCTCCATTAAGGATGTCTTGTTCATAATTTCCAGTGCGTTGTACAGCCCCATATTCATTATAAACAGTATATGCACCAGACCGCTGCCCATCGTGGTAATACCCTTTTTCTTTTATCGAGCCGTTCTCATAATAGAGTTGATATTCTCCATCGAGTTTTCCATCGGTAAACAACCATTGCTCTTGTAATCGTCCGGTTTCATCAAAGATGCGTGATGGACCGTTCAACACATTACGGCGATACGTAATGGTTTTTTCCAAGTGGCCGTCCCGTGAATACATTTTAAAGACACCATGCCGTTGCCCATTTTTTAGATAGCCTTTCATGGAAACCTTCCCGTTATCATGATATTCACGTACGGGTTTTCCATAGATGTGAATAAACACAAAAGGCACAGCGATGAGGATGAGTGCGCCTAGACAACACGAGAATAATATTTTTTGTGGTTTTTTCATCGATCCCTCTCGTTTGAATAACACACCACCCGCTGCGATATCAAATCTGCCATCATCGTCACCTGATGGCCCAAATCATCATAGACTGCGATCACATCCTGGAATCGTTTCGCGCTCGGTAAAATATCCAGGAGACAGTTCTTTTTTGAAGACAGCCACGGATGGTTAAAGAGAACACCCTCTTTCCCCGGGAATAATCCAATATAGAAAATCTGTGTTTCCACCAGGTCCTGAAAAAAATGCGTGCCGTAACTTAATTCCGGCATAAAATTTCCGGTGACCACAGCGACCTCCATAAGGATAGCGATGTTATTGATCTCAGAAAATGTAACAGGTACGCCCAGCGATGGGGTTGTGCTGCCCCAGCGCCCTGGGCCGATTAGCATGGTCGGCATTTGATCACGGCCGGCGATTTGTCGGTTCAAGCAGCCGATCAACCGGGCGATTTCATACTTATCTGCTAAAACACATTGATGATATTGTTGCGGGTCGATCCAAACGATACGGTTCACTGGTTGGGAGATGTTGCCACCGAGAAAATGCCCGTGGGATTCAAAAAATATTTGATTTGGGCTGAGATCGTTGGGCATATGCACCTGGGCATGATGCCCGCCGATTTGTAGGGGGCGGCATTGGAGCAAATTGATTTTGAATTGATGGTCATCCATAAAATTTACTGTAAATTCAATTTCCACCGGATAGTGATATGCTTTTTCCAGCAGCGCGAGCATTGTTTTAAAGGTCAGCGCAAAATCGGGTGTTTCAAACAGGCTGTCCAGAGTCAGCAGCCAATATTTTTTATCAGTGAGGCCGCGTTCTTTCACCAATTCGGCTGCGGCGGCATCCTCGATCGCCAGGCCCCATTGGTCCACATAGATGCGATCGGATAGGACCGCTTGAATCGACACCGTCTCCAAGGCATTGGTACGCGTATGGATTGCATCAATATCACGTTGGCAAAACCGTTGAATATCATCATGATCGGAAAATGGCCGACGCTGTGGATCGCTGAGGGCAACGATTCGTGGATAATCACCCTCGACCCTGTTCACGGCCCGGGTACCCAATCCAAAGACCAGACGCAGCATACCGGCGGATGGATCAATGGTGTCATTCCAGACATAGGCATTATGCGATACGCCCACACCCGCCACATCCGGAAAAAAATAGTGCTGGTGATAGGATACTGAAACCCGCTGCACCAAAAGCTCCATCTGTTCATCACATTGATCAAGGCCACGCTGCTTTCGATAAACCAAGGCGTCTTGGTTCATGGTGCTCTGGTAAATCATGCGTACGGCCTGTGTAAATTGCGCATAGCGGTCTTGTGGTGAGCCCTGGTTGGCCAAAAAAATACTGTCATATTTTCCGGCAAAGGCGTTGCCGAAACCATCTTCTAAAAGCGAACTGGATCGAATGATGATGGGCGATGCCCCGAAATATTCAATCACCTGTTGAAATTTTTCTGCGATATCGTCAGAAAATTTTCCATCGCACATTTTTTCTTTGAGCTCAGGAGCCGCCGTGAAATATCCCTCAGGGGTTTTTTGCTTCATTCTCAGCTTCCAGAGTTTGTTCTGGACAAGATAGCTGTAGAAAATATCAGATCCAATGTAGAACGAATCATGAGGCTCAGACAGGTGCTGCCAGTGCGGTGCGAATGTCAGAGATAAAATTTTTCGCGCAAGAAGAAATCCGGCACTTTTT
>CAZBHY010000195.1:0-2374 GCA_964491705.1 uncultured Planctomycetales bacterium | reverse complement strand
GCCATCGCAATAACCGAACAAAGAGTAATAAACCCGTAAGACATCCCAATGAGAAAATAGAAAGAATAAAAAAATTTCGCTCGCTGACTGCTGTAATAATATAGTGATACTTTCCAAGAATTAGAAGAATAAACGCGCCGGAAATTCCCGGTAAAATCATCGCACAAATCGCAATAGCCCCACTCAAAAAAAGAAACCACCATGTATATGGGGTCTCCAATGGAAGCATCGCTACAAAATAAAACATCGCAACCGCACTCACACACCCAGCGATGATATTCATCACTGACATTTTTTTCACTTTTTGCGCGATAATCAGGACAGTGGTCGCAATAATTCCGAAAAAGAATGCAGAAAGATAAACAGGATATTCTTCAAGCAACCACTTCATCATATGCGACAATGAAAAAATTGCTGTTAATATTCCTATCAGCAGTGCGCATAGAAATTTCCATCCTGTTGTTGCAAATGCTGTGCGTAAATGGCCTTTGAGAAGATGACTCAAAAATCGCTGATCAAATGAATATAATGATTCAATCAGCTCCTCATAAATCCCCATGAGAAAAGCCACGGTCCCGCCAGAAACACCTGGGATAATATCCGCGATTCCCATACAAAAACCCTTTGCGGCAATGATCATGCCTTCGCGTATTTTCATGCTGTTTTTCTCCATTTTAAGAAAGCGTTTTCTTACCAATGACTGAAATTTTGTAAAGCGAACTATCATAACTGTTTACGATGCATTACGCAATATTTGAGAATTTTAAATTTTAAAATACCCTGATTCCGTCTTGTTTTCCAAAAAACTGACGTGGTATACTTAAAACGACAACATGAAGGGTAAACTGCCTGAAAGGGCAGGGCACAAAGCCGTGAGCCTAAGTTCTTTTCCGCCATGTTTAGAATAAGGCTGTCTGGCTACCGTAACTTATAACAATGAGTTCCGTTAATGTGAAAAAACCCTTCCATCATGTGAAGGGTTTTTTCATGGGGCTCGAAAGGATGAATATGAAACATCTCATATTGATAATCCTTTTCACCCTGGTGGCAGCACAATTTGTCTTATGTCATGCAGAAGTTTTCGAAGTGTCCGCGACCATCCCCCTCATTCCCGGAGTAAATTACTTTCCGGAAACGGTTGATATCGCGCCGGCATTAGGCAAAGATCATGCATCAAAGAATACCATGCAGCAGTTGGTTTTCAAAGATGGCCAGCAGATGATTTTGGAAACACATGTGATCAAATAATGCATTGAGTTGCAGCGAACAGAAGAAGCAGGCGGTTTCATACAATTGCTCTCACCACACACCTCGCATAAAACGCGTTGATTCGTCTCTTCATATCAGACTATTTTTCAATGACAGGAATGTGAAAAATATACATAGCCCCATCAGCGACAACGATCGTATTGGTCAAAGGCACCTTCGGTAAATATTGCCCTGGCAACGAACTCAGATCCAGCGATAAGACATGCCCCCCTTCGGAAATATTGTAGAAAAAGTATGTTCCTTTGGGATCTGTTTGTGCGCGCATATCATTATCTAAAGTCAAACGGACTTTATAAAGGAACTCATCGCCATTATCGGGCCGGCTATTATTGTTTTTGTCATGATAAACGACGCCATAAATTCCAGACTGTGTTGTTAAGGCAAAACTCCCATCATAAAAACCATTGTGTTCGATATCAAAAACCTTATCCGCAGAATCCATAAAAATGTAGCCTTTGGGAATAGTATTGATATCCAGGCTCACCTGCACGCTTTTGGCCTTGATTTTTTTATAATACCATCCCGTTGCATCGGTTGTCGCCTGCTCACTTTCTCCGATCCTCACACCGACACCTGGGATGCCTGGTTCCTGAGGATCTTTAATAGCGTTGTTGTTGAGATCACGAAAGACATATCCTTGAATAATCCCCTGAGGATTCCAGGTAAAGCCTAAATCCCATTCCGACCGCATCCCCAACCGGACATCAGCCTCGACATAGGATTCCGTTCGGCTGTTTTGTGCCCATATTTCACGGACACGACCATCCAGATAAAAATTCATTCCCCCATAAGGACTAAAATCAATCCCTGAACCCAGTGACAGGCTATCCTGGCCTGCCATAAAACTTTTTTCCGCCTCGGTTTTTTGTTCATCACGATAATAGGCTTGCGCATTGACCCGCCATTTGTCCGATAACGCTTGATGATAAAACAATCCGGTATTAAAGGCACGTGGATAATAGTCTTCAGCAGTGACGATATCATGGACATGATACAGTTCGTAGCTGGTGTTATAGTTAAAAAACCGATTGATTGGCACATGCAGATTGGCCATCAGACCGCTTCGGTCATAGTCGACTGACGGAGATGGATCAGACCGGCTGCG
>CAZBHY010000194.1:0-2405 GCA_964491705.1 uncultured Planctomycetales bacterium | reverse complement strand
GTGGTGAGCACTTTTCGTACGATCAACGCGGTACAAACCATTACCCGAATGGTGAATTTTTTTCCGCCGTATCTTCATGAAGAAGTCCTGATGCAGCTGTCTTCGCTGTTAAAGGCGGTCATCTCATTGCGGCTTTTACCGTTAAAGGATGGAACAGGACGGGTCCCGGCCTATGAAACGATGGTGGTCACCCCAACCATTGCGAAAATGATCCGGGAAGGGAAAATTACAGAAATCCAGCGCTTTATTGATGAAGGAGAGCTGTTTGGGATGCAGTCATTCCGAAAATCGCTGGTGCGGCTGGTCAAGCAGGGCCTGGTTGCAGAAGATGATGCGCGCCATCGGGCGGACAGCCGGGATGAGTTTGATCTAGAGATGAAAGGGATTCAGCAGATCAATTAATAGATGTCTTTTGATCTTTATCGTCTATGATTTTCGCAGTAGCGTGGTGTGCCGATGGCCTTCAGAGACGAGGTCCGACCTCAAAGTCCTTGACTTGACCATGGGATTATGATATTTTCACTCACATCTGCAGTGATCAAGGGCTGTTTCCTTACGCAATAAATGTGAATAATGTTAATTTTAACCAAAGGATGATCTTATGTCAGTGATTAAAGATGTGAAGGCCAGGCAGATTTTCGATTCTCGAGGCAATCCGACCGTTGAAGTGGATGTGTTGCTGAAATCCGGAGCATTCGGCCGCGCAGCGGTGCCATCAGGAGCATCAACCGGAGAATACGAAGCGGTTGAGTTGCGCGATGGGGATAAGGGTCGCTGGATGGGCAAAGGGGTGACCAAAGCGGTGGCCAATGTCAATAAAGTGATCAGAGAGGCGATTGTTGGCAAAGAAGCAGATTTTAAAGCGATTGATAAGATCCTGCTGGCAATGGATGGAACAGATAACAAAAGCAAGCTTGGCGCTAATGCCATTCTTGGGGTGTCCATGGCCGTGGCTCATGCCGCTGCGAATGAAGCAGGCCTACCGTTTTATCGTTTTTTGGGAGGCAATGATGCGAAAATTCTTCCTGTGCCGTTGATGAACATTCTGAACGGCGGTGTTCATGCGGATAATAATTTGGATATTCAGGAATTTATGATCGCGCCCATCGGCGCGTCGACATTCAGTGAGGCCATGCGCATGGCGACCGAGATCTTTCACCATTTGGCCAAGATTCTTAAGAGTAAGAAATTATCGACATCAGTTGGGGATGAAGGTGGATTTGCTCCGAATTTGGCCAGCAACGAAGAGGCGCTTAAGCTGATCATCGAGGCCATACAGGCGGCCGGTTATACTCCGGATCAAGATGTGTTTATTGCACTTGATGCGGCGTCTTCCGAGATGTACGAGGACGGCAAGTATAATTTTGATGGCAAGAAATTGACTTCTGCCGAGATGGTGGATATGTATGCGGACCTGATTAAGAAATATCCGATTGTTTCGATTGAAGATGGTTTGGATGAAAATGATTGGGATGGATGGAAGCTGTTGACGCAAAAGATTGGGGACAGTGTTCAGCTGGTCGGCGATGATCTTTTTGTGACCAATGTCAAGAAGCTGACACAGGGAATTGACAAAGGGATCGCCAATTCGATTCTGATCAAGGTGAATCAGATCGGGACTCTCAGCGAAACCTTGGCGACAGTGAATCTTGCCAAGAAGAATAAATATACATCTGTTATTTCACATCGTTCCGGGGAGACCGAAGATGTGACCATCGCGCATTTGGCTGTTGCCACTGGTGTTGGTCAGATTAAAACAGGGTCGCTATCTCGTACGGACCGGTTGTGTAAATATAATCAGCTTTTACGCATTGAAGAAGAATTGGGCGATAAGGCTGTTTATGGTGGTTCTTTGTGGCGGAAGATTTGGTAATGACGCAGCCGTGAGCAACCTGGGAAGCGAATGATGTTTAAGAATCCTTTTTATCTTTTTGGTTTGGCGGTGGTGATTTTTTTTGTTTTTCTGCCGTCTTATCAGCGCATGCAGGAGTTGAAGCAGAAGAATGCGGAATATGAGTTGAAGATGCAGGAGCTGGTTCGCGAAAACGCGCGGCTTGCCGAGGAAAAAAGGATGCTGCAGGAAGACCCGGGTTATTTGGAAAAGGTGGCGCGGGAGAAGATGGGGTTGATTAAAGAAGATGAGGTGATTTACCGCCTGGTTCCGATTGAATAGAAGCATGTTCTTTTAATAACATGTTGGTGTATGGTTCATTAGTCGCATGGGCGTTGTGTGTGTTTTGTGGGCGTATTTTGCCTTGCCTTTGTAAAAAATTATGTTAGAATGACCCAGTCGTTCTTGAAAAATATGGTTGCGGTATTGGGAATTCTTCCCCAGCTGTTCACAAAATACAGCGGGGTGGAGCAGCCCGGTAGCTCGTCAGGCTCATAACCTGAAGGCCGTAGGT
>CAZBHY010000193.1:0-2419 GCA_964491705.1 uncultured Planctomycetales bacterium | reverse complement strand
GCGAAAACTGTCGCTGTGATTAATGCGATGGAAGACGGCATTAAGGCGTTGAGCAATGATCAGTTGAGAGCCAAGACTCTGCAGTTTCGTGAGATTTATCGTGCGGCGATTCAGGCGAAGCAGACAGAGCTGGCTCAGATGGAGAATGAGTACAACAGCGCGACCGATAATGATGCCCGGGATGAGGTCACCAATCGTTTGACGCGCCTGGAAGGGGAATTGAAGAAGATTCGGCAGAAGGTGCTGATGGAGATTCTTCCTGAGGCCTTCGCGGTGGTCCGGGAGAGTAGTTGGCGTGTATTAAAGTTGCGGCATTATGATATTCAGCTGGCTGGTGGAATTGTTTTGCATGAAGGATGTATCGCGGAGATGGCGACCGGTGAAGGAAAGACGTTGGTTGCGACGCTGCCGATGTATTTAAATGCCTTAACCGGCGAAGGCGTTCATGTGGTCACGGTCAATGATTATTTGGCCAAGCGCGACCGTGAGTGGATGGGTCCGATTTTTGAATTTTTAGGATTGAGCGTTGGTGTGATTTTGCATGACATGACGCCAGAAGAGCGGCAAGTTGCCTATGGATGCGATATTACGTATGGAACAAATAATGAATATGGATTTGATTATCTTCGGGACAACATGGTGATCGCCAAAGAGGACATGGTGCAACGGCGGCATCATTATGCGATTGTGGATGAGGTCGACAGCATTCTCATTGATGAGGCGCGCACTCCGCTGATTATTTCCGGTCCGGCGGAACAGGCGGTGAGCACATATTATCAGGCCTGTGATATTGCGAAGAAATTGAAAGGTGTCCGATTAACTGAGAATGATGAAATTGAGGCCAAGCACAAAGGTCGCGATGCGGAAGAATTATCAGCCGGGTATGATTATGTCGCGGATGAAAAGGCGCGGTCCATTTCTTTGACGGAGCAAGGGGAAGAGAGAACAGCCCGTGAATTCGGAATTGACAATTTGCATGACATGGCATCGACAGAATACCGCCATCATATTCTTCAGGCCCTTAAGGCCAAGGAGTTTTTTAAGCGGGATGTGGATTATGTGGTGCGCGATGGCGAAGTGATTATTGTGGATGAGTTTACCGGTCGAATGATGCCAGGCCGCAGATGGTCAGATGGATTGCATCAGGCGGTTGAAGCCAAAGAAGGGATCAAGATTGAGCGGGAGAATCAGACCCTGGCCACAATCACTTTTCAGAATTATTTCCGTATGTATGAAAAGTTGGCTGGCATGACAGGTACGGCGTATACGGAGGCATCAGAGTTTAAAGAAATTTACAAGTTGGATACTGTTGTCCTTTCAACGAATAAGCCGTTGCAACGGAAGAATTTTGATGATGCCATTTATAAAACAGCCAAGGAAAAATATCAGGCTGTCATTGAAGAGATCGCTGCGGCATATCACCGTGGGCAGCCGGTTTTAGTGGGAACGGTTTCGATTGAGAAATCCGAACTGTTGTCTGCGATGCTTGCGCAGCGCGGCATTACGCATAAGGTTTTAAACGCGAAGTATCATGAACAGGAAGCGAATATCGTTGCTCAGGCCGGACGATATAAAGCGGTCACCATTGCGACCAACATGGCCGGACGTGGAACGGATATCGTGTTGGGAGGGAATGCTGAATTTTTAGCGCGGGCTCTGGCTGATCAGCAGCGGGCCGAAGAGGATACGGATGACCAGCATGAAAAGCGTGTAATGAAATTTTTGGAAGAGCAGCGCCATCAGATGAAAGAGGAACAGCAAAAGGTCATTGCAGCCGGCGGATTGTATGTCCTCGGGACAGAGCGTCATGAATCCCGCCGTATTGATAATCAGCTGCGAGGCCGCTCTGGCCGGCAGGGTGATCCAGGGGCGTCACGTTTTTTTATATCATTGGAGGATGATTTGATGCGCCTGTTCGGTGGCGATCGCTTGATGGCGATTATGGACCGGCTCTCTTTTGAGGAAGGGCAGGTTTTAGAAAATCCACTCTTGAGCCGATCAATTGGTGTTGCGCAGAAGCGCGTGGAGAATTTTAATTTTGAGATTCGCAAACAGTTGATTGAATATGACAATGTGATGAATAAACAGCGGGAAGCGGTGTACGGACTGCGCCGGAGCGTTTTGGAAAGCGGTAATGTCAAGGATCGGGTGCTTGAGGCGGTAGGAGATGTTGTTGACCGCGCAGTGAAACAGTATTTGTACGGCGGCGCGCGTGATGTGGATTGGGATTTTGATGGAATGCTTGCATTTTTGAATACGAAGTTCGGGCGTGATTTCAGTGGAAAAAAAGAAGCGCTGACACAGATGGGATATGAAGAGGTGCGCAATGACATTGATCAGACATTGACTGCCTTTTATGAGCAGAAAGAACGTGATTTGGGAGCAGATTTGATGCGGCATTTAGAGCGCATGCTTCTGT
>CAZBHY010000192.1:0-2430 GCA_964491705.1 uncultured Planctomycetales bacterium | reverse complement strand
CACAATTTTCTGATGAAACAACTCCAAAAACCCCGCTCATAACATTCCTTTGGTTGGTATCCTTAGCGATGCATTGCCGCAGAATTTGTCGCCTTATTCAAAATCGCATGGTATTCTTGTAACGACTTCGGAGAAATATTCCCTGTCACCATCGCCTCGATCCCGGCGATTGAGGCCTCTGCAGCTGCCAGCGACGTCACATAAGGGATTTTTTTCTGAATCGCAGCCATACGAATATAACTGTCATCCTCTTTTCCCTCTTTGCCAATCGGCGTATTCATAATCAAATGAAGTTCAGAATTTTTAATCGCGTCACCAATATTCGGCCGACCTTCATGCAGTTTCTTAATCCGGCTATTCGCGATTCCATGCTCATCTAAAAATTGACTGGTTCCCTCTGTGGCTAAAATGGTGAAACCCAACGCTGCGATACGCTGTGCAATGGGCAACAGTTTCCGACGGTCTTTCTTCGCAATCGTTAACAACACATTGCCCTTAAGCGGAAGTTGATATCCCGCGGCTGACTGAGCCTTATAAAACGCCAGCCCAAATGTTTCCGCAATCCCCATAACCTCACCCGTTGCCCGCATCTCTGGTCCTAAAACTGGATCGACCTCGGGAAACATATTAAACGGAAATACCGCCTCTTTCACTCCCACGTAAGGAATATGTTTTTTTGTTAATTCCGGAAAATCCTTCAATGTCTTTCCCAGCATAATCTGTGTCGCGAGACGCGCCAAAGAAATTCCTGCGACCTTGGACACCACCGGTACCGTCCGGGACGCGCGCGGATTCGCCTCAAGGATATACACAACATCACGGCAGATCGCAAATTGAATATTGATCAAACCAACGACCTTCAAGGCCTTGGCAATTTTTTTTGTATATTGCTCAATCGTATCGATATGGCGAGCCGACAAACTGCGGCTGGGCAACGAACAGGCAGAATCTCCCGAATGCACACCCGCCAATTCAATATGCTCCATCACCGATGCCACAAAGACATCCTCCCCATCAGACAAGGCATCGACCTCTGTCTCGATCGCATCATCCAAAAATCGGTCAATCAACATCGGATGCTCCGGACTGACCTCAATCGCCTCCAGCGCATAACGCGTCAACGATGCGTCATCATAAATAATCTCCATACCTCTGCCGCCTAAAACATACGATGGTCTGACCATCAGCGGATAACCGATCCGTTGGGCAATCGCCAAGGCTTCCTCCAACGAACGGGCGGTATCACTCTCCGGTTGCGGAATATTCAAAGCGATCATTTTCTCACGAAAACGCTCACGGTCTTCCGCAAAATGAATATTCTCCGGCGTTGTTCCTAAAATCGGCACCCCATTGTCCTTCAACTCCTGCGCAATATTCAATGGAGTCTGACCACCAAACTGAACGATCACACCTTTGGGTTTTTCCTTATGATAAATATTCAGCACATCCTCAACCGTTAATGGTTCAAAATACAATTTATCAGATGTGTCATAATCCGTCGATACTGTCTCAGGATTACAATTGACCATAATCGATTCATACCCTTCCTCACGGATCGCAAAGGCAGCGTGAACACAGGTATAATCAAACTCAATCCCCTGCCCAATACGATTGGGGCCACCCCCCAAAATCATAATCTTATCGCGCTGTGAAACAGGGGTTTCATCCATGATGTCCTGATAAGTCGAATAATAATAGGCCGCATTGTTTACCCCGCTGACTGGCACCGCCTCATAGCGCACAGTTTTTCCGAGGGCCAAACGCCGCGTACGAATATCTTTTTCCTTCACTTGAAACATCTCAGCCAAATAACGATCCGCGAATCCCATTTCTTTGGCCTTGATCAATTGTGTGTCCTCCAGGTGTTCCCAACCCGTCCTGATCAAGATCTGCTCAAAATCAACGAGATCCTTCATCTGCTGAATAAACCATCGCCCAATAAAGGTCATCGCATGCAGATCCTCAACACTCATCCCCTGACGCAAGGCCTCGTACATCAAAAAGACGCGTTCACTCGACGGAACAGCCAGGCGTTGTTTCAATTCATCCAGTGACAATTTTCTGAATTTTTTAACCCCTCCAAGGCCATAACGCTTGATTTCCAACGACCGAATGGCTTTCTGAAACGCCTCTGGAAAATTCTTTCCGATACTCATGGCCTCACCCACAGCCTTCATCTGAGTGCCCAACACGTCCTTAGACCGCGGAAATTTCTCAAACGCCCAACGGGCGAATTTAACGACCACATAGTCCCCTGACGGCTGATAGCGTTCCAACGTGCCGCCTTTCCAATAGGGAAATTCATCCAGGGTTAACCCAGCCGCTAATTTGGTCGAAATACGTGCAATGGGAAATCCGGTTGCCTTGGATGCCAGCGCCGATGAACGCGATGTGCGCGGGTTGATCTCAATCACAACGACTCTGCCGTCT
>CAZBHY010000191.1:0-2435 GCA_964491705.1 uncultured Planctomycetales bacterium | reverse complement strand
CGGGAACCCTGCCCGTCTTAAATGAGCAGGCCTTGCACTCCGCCATCAAAACCGCGTTGGCCTTGGGATGTACGATTAATACCTACATTAAATTCGATCGAAAAAATTATTTCTATCCAGATCTTCCCAAAGGCTATCAAATTTCCCAATATGATTATCCAATCGGTCATAGCGGCCAACTGATCATTCCATCAAACGGCACCAATAAAACCATCCATATCCTACGGGCCCATCTGGAAGAAGATGCCGGTAAACTCATTCATGATTCCCACAACAAATGCAGTTTAATCGATTATAACCGAACCGGAACCCCGTTGATGGAAATTGTCACGCAGCCAGATCTGCGATCCGCGCAAGAAGCCTATGATTACCTCACCGCACTGAAACTGACGCTTCAATATCTTAATGTGTCTGACTGCGATATGGAAAAAGGGAGTCTGCGCTGCGATGCCAACATTTCCATACGCAAAAAAGGCGAAACAGCACTGGGCGTCAAATCAGAAATCAAAAACATGAATTCATTCAAGGCCGTTAAAGCGGCGTTGGACTTTGAAGAAAAACGCCAAATTGCTGCAATCATCTCCGGCCAATCGCTCATGCAAGACACCCGCCTCTGGAATGAAGATCGGCAGGCGACGATCCTCATGCGTACAAAAGAATCAGCCCATGACTACCGCTATTTCCCAGAGCCGGATTTGGTTCCCTTTATCATGGATGCGCACACCATTACGGCCATCACCGCATCATTGCCAGAAGCCCCGAGTAAAAAATTGTCCCGTCTCCAAAATGAGTACGGCATGTCCGCATATGATGCGCAAATTCTGATTCAAGACCGACATTTGGCGGATTTTTTTGAACGCTGCGCTGCTGTGTACGCCGAACATAAAAAAATCTGTAACTGGATCAACGGCGCCTTGCTCAAGGAACTCAACGAACGGAAAATATCCATTCGCGAAGTTGCCTTTCAACCCGACGATTTCATCCGGCTCATTCAAAAAACAGAGTGCGGCGATATTTCTCAATTGGCGGGCAAAGAAATTTTGCATGAAATGTTTGACAGCAAAAAATCTGTCGACGATATTATCCGCGCTAAAGGATTAACCCAGATATCCGATGACGACGCCTTATACGCGATCATTGATGATGTCATCAAAAAAAATGCTAAGGCTGTTCAGCAAATTCAATCAGGCAACCACAGCGCCATTGGATTTTTAATCGGTCAAGCCATGAAAGCGTCAAACGGCAAGGCCAATCCTAAAAAAATTGGAGATCTGTTAAAAGGGAGATTAAACAATGTCTAGAAAAAAATCATTGCGTATGGTCATCGGTGTCATCGTGCTGTTATGCTGTACCACCCTGGGATTGTCGCAAATCGACCGATCCATCATAAAAGACCTTTACGCACAAATTGAACTGTTCAGCTACGCATTGACGCTCATCCAGTCAGAATATGTTGAGGAAAAAACACCACAGGACCTCATCTACGGCTCTCTCAAAGGCATGCTCTCGTCACTGGACACCCACAGTCAATTTATGGATCCGGAAGAATATGCCGAACTCAAAAGTGAGACATCCGGAAAATTCGGCGGACTGGGCATTGAAATTTCCATTCGAGACGGATTGTTAACAGTCATCACGCCCATTGAAGGCACCCCTGCATGGGACATCGGCATTATGGCGGGAGATAAGATTGTCCGGATCGAAAATGAATTGACAAAAGATATGACCTTAGATGAGGCTGTTAAAAAATTACGTGGCGATCCTGGCACAGACGTGACGATCACAGTCCTCAGGGAAGAGGAGTTTAAGATCCTTGATTTCACCATTACCCGGGAAATCATTGCAGTTGAAGATGTCAAATACCCGCAAATCCTCAATAACCATATTGCCTATATCCGCTTAGCGGAATTCCGTGAAGATTCCGGAAAATCATTCTATCAGGCCCTGCAATCCCTCAAAGAGCAGGGAGCAGACAGCCTTATTATTGACTTGCGGAACAACCCCGGCGGGCTGCTCTCAGTGGCCATCGAAATTACCGAAATGTTTCTTCCCAATGGCACGCCCATTGTATCCACCAAAGGCCGTCATTTGGCACAGGATATGAACACGCTCTCGGAAGGACCCAACACAGAAAAGATTCTTGATTGGCCGATCGCGATTCTGATTAACCAAGGCAGCGCATCGGGCAGTGAAATTTTTGCCGGGGCGCTGAAAGATAATAAACGCGCGATCATTGTCGGCGAACAGTCATTCGGCAAAGGATCGGTTCAGTCTGTTCTGCCATTGCCCGACGGATCCGGCCTCAAACTGACCACAAGCAAATATTTTACACCATCCGGAGTGTCAATCCATGGAACTGGCATTACACCAGATATTATCGTCAAACGTATCTATTATGAACCCAATGAGACAGAGTCGAAAGAACAAGAGTTGGA
>CAZBHY010000190.1:0-2487 GCA_964491705.1 uncultured Planctomycetales bacterium | reverse complement strand
GATGTCTGTGTGCGCGATCTCTATGCAATGGATTTCGATCCGGTTCTCAGCGCGCAGGATTTGGTGATGGCACAGCGGAGACAGTATGCCCCGGATGTTGCGGCTGAGCAGGAGAAAATCAGATGGGCGGATGTGATCACCATGATTTGCCCGATATGGTGGGGAGGATTGACCTCCAATTTAAGGGGATATATTGATCGTGTGTTTAGTTCGGGGTTTGCGTATGATTCTGGTGCGGGCGGCTTGAAACAACTTCTGGGTGATAAGAAGATCGTGATGATTAATACCATGGGCGCGCCGTACGCGGTTTATGAGACAACAGGCATGTTAAAAAGCATCAGTCAGACGGTTGATGAGTGCATGGCAGATTTTACCGGTCTGACGATCGTGGATCATCTTTATTTTGGAAATATTGCGGGATGTTCGCATGAAGAACGTCTGGCCATGCTGGAGCGTGTGAAGGATTTGGCTGCACGATTTGATTAACGCGATTATTGTAAAAAGGCATTTATATTTTTTCTGTTTATAATAGAATACAGAAAGAATAGACAAAGGAGACGCGTGTGTCCAAAAAGATCTTGCTGGTTGATGATGAGAAAGAAGTGGTGGATATTATTCAAGCCAAGCTCATCAAAGACGGATTTGATGTCATTGTTTCCTATCTTGGACGAGAAGGGATTATTCAGGCCCGGGCACATCTTCCGGATATTATCTTGATGGATATCGTTTTGCCGGATATGGATGGAGCGGATGTGATTAAGGAACTCCATGACCACAGGGCTACGGTGGGCATTCCCGTTATATTTTTATCAGGGATCATCGGTCGCGGGGGGAAGATGGACATTACTGTCGGTGGCCGGTCATATGAAGCGATTGGCAAGCCGTTTACTTATATGGATTTGAAAGACCGGATTGATCACTTGTTGAGATTGACGAGTTCATCGGTTTAGGGAAAATCGCACGATAGCGCATCATGATCATGTGATTGTGTTTTTTGCAAAACATGGCGATCACGCGTGCCGGTAGAAATGTGGGGCATCGTACACCACACATTGTTCATTTCGGAACTGCAGGGTCAAGTCCACAGGTTTTCATCAGGGGTAGATGTCCTCGGTTTTGAAATATGGCAATTATTCATATCAAAGTGAGTCCCGGTGCTAAGCACAATGAGGTAAGGTTGGATCATGGTTTGATGAAGGTTTATCTGACCGCTCCGCCTGTGGACGGTAAGGCGAATCAGGCGCTGGTTGGTTTTTTAGCGGATTATTATCATGTGAGAAAATCCGCGGTGACGATTGTCAAAGGGTTGAAAACACGCCAAAAAACTGTTCAGATTGACGGATGATCAATAGCAACAGGATGAGGAGCAGAGATGTTATCGAAAAAAATTTCAGCAGATTATGTCCAGGCGATGAAAAGTCGCGACACGTTGCGATCGGCCACATTAAATTTTTTACGGGCGCAAATGAAGAATGTGATGATCGACCGTCGAGTAACAGAATTGGATGATGCGGATGTGCTGGTGATTATTAAAAAACAGGTGAAACAACGTCTGGAGTCAATTGATCAGTATCAAAAAGGCGGGCGCCAGGATTTGGCGGATAAAGAGCAGGCAGAGCTAGAGATTCTTCGCGAATATCTACCGGCGCAGATGTCTGCTGATCAACTTGAGGCAATTGTGTTAGAATCTGTGCAACAGACGCACGCTACTGGTCTGAAAGATATCGGCGTCGTCATGAAAATGGTGTTGCAAAAGACAGCAGGCCAGGCGGATAATGCGATGGTCAGTGCGCATGTCAAGAAGGCCTTGGGCCGGCTGTAATGGGAAAAACGTTTTTGCACCATCCGGAGCAACGGCGTATTTGATTTGGATGAATGATAAATGGGGGAAGGTATGGTGAGGGTTCCAGAATCGCAGTATCGTCTTGATGATGACGGGTGCTTTCATATCGAAAATTATAATCAGGCCAAGCCCTTTAGTAATTTTTTCCCTGGTGTCGCTGGATTATGGGGCGTTCCCATGTGGGTGTTTTATGTCAATCGCGGGCAGGGGGTTGTCAGTTTTGGAATTCATGGAAAAGACAAGGCGATGGCAGAATTTTTGCCGGCCAATAAGGCATACCGCTTGGCATCGCTGCATGGTTTTCGCACGTTTGTCAAGGTTTCGAACGGGAAAAAAGTTGTTCATTGGGAGCCTTTTCAGAATCAATCGATGCGGGATTTCCGTTGCCAGCAAAGAATGATTATTACCTCTCATGATTTGACATTGGAAGAGATCAATACGACGCTGGGCATTGTCTGCCGGGTGAATTATTTTACCGTATCTGAGGAGCCGTTCCCGGCTCTTGTTCGTCAGGTGACGTTTGAAAATATATCCAAAAAAGATATGAACCTTGAGGTGATTGATGGATTGCCGATCTTTCTGCCGTATGGGATGAATGATTGGGCCGTGAAGAATATGTCACGGACCGCTGAGGCATGGGTGAC
>CAZBHY010000189.1:0-2570 GCA_964491705.1 uncultured Planctomycetales bacterium | reverse complement strand
TGTTGGGAAAGATGTTCTTTCGACGGGAGAGCCCGTAGCAATATATGTGACGCCGACACCGTTGATTGCGCGAAACTTTCCTGATCGCGTTCCGGATGCTAGCGGCGCAATCCCGTTGAGCATCAAAGAAGTTGACGAGAATTTTAGTTTGAAAAAGACAGGTCTTTCAGATATAGAGACGGTACGACGGGATTTAAATACAGCAGTCGTAGCTACAGCAGCAGCGCGTGGTCAAATAAAAACTCTTTCACAGGCCCCGGAAGTGCAGACAGCAGTACAAATCGCGCGTCAAGATCTGCAACGCCAATTGCTCGTTGCCCAGGGAAAAGCACAAAAAAGCAAGGAGGGCAATGAACGTTCTTCTTTCCAATCTCAGATTGATGAAATTCAGAGCGAGTTGACGCTTTTAGAGAATGAAAATAATATTGTTGTTTTAGATGCTGCCCCGGCAGACATTCAAACCTATCGTCGAGAAGCCCAATCTAAAAAATTAACACCAGAACAAGCTGTTGCATTTGAGCTCGCCCTTAATGAGCGGGTGGAGGCTGGATTTGTTGATAACAGCAATCGAATCGTCATTGTCTCGCCGACAGCAGATCGTAATATTGATTTTGCAGTAGAAACTGCCCAGACAGGTCTTATTGTTCACGACATGCCTAGAAGGATTGCGGAGACCGTGAAGCATGAAGTGGCGGTTTTGGCGCATGGTTATGAGACAGACGTTGCGACAATTTCAGCCGCACGTGAGCGGATTGCGCAATTGGAGTTGCCGACACAGACAAGCGTAACTAGCCGTTCGGGCGATACCACAGAGGTTGTGGATGCGTCCCGCTTGACAGCGATTCTCAGCGGCCAAAGGCATGAGATCCGTCCTGTTGCTCGACAAACTTCTTCTCCGGCGGTTGCAGCCAGGGCGATGATGTCTTCCCCATTACCATTTCATCCTGCACAGCCGAATTTTTATGGAATAGGACGGAAGGATGGCGTGGTGACCGCGGAATCTCCCAAGGAGATCGGCATACGTTTTGAGAATGGCAACACGAGGGTTTATGTTCCGCAAGGCGGCTTGGCCATTATTCCAGTAGAAAAAAGCGGGCAGCAGTTATCGACGGATCGCGTGGCATCGTGTTCTGTGATCACTATTCGGGCGAAGGGTCCTGAAGGACAGCCGTATATTGGATTGGCGCATGTAACGCAAAGGCTGCCTGGAACGATTGAGGAAGCTTCTGTGAATGTCATTGATCAGATTATGCAGACCGCTGCGGAGAGTGGCCTGACCGATGTTCGTATGGTCATGCATTATGATCCGAATTTTACATCAATTGAGGGGATCGATCAGGTTTATTTGAATCCGCGCGTTGGAACGCAGGGCGTGGCAGATCTTAATGTACGGGCAGGAGACTTAGGCATCGCAGCGGTTACCGTGGACGATCGCCAGGTTGTTATTGAGTCAGAAACTTCGGCAGGGCAGGGCGCATTAGGGCAAACTCATACTCAGTTAAATTGGAGCGATATCCGACCAGTTGATCTTAAGACAGCGTTAGTGAATCGGAATACGGGTGTAACGCGCGGCATCTCCTCTTCCCCAGCAGCAGTTCGTAATGTCTCATCAGCTGCTTTTGCTGGAAATTTAACGGATGCGGGTCTTGCTCTCAGGATTCCTGAAAATCGTCACAATCTTTATATGATTCCAGAAAGCGGAAATACGGATGCGGCAGGATCTGTTGAAATTGAAAAGATGGTTCGCAACGGAGTGAATGTTTATCGGCAAGCGGTAGGCCCTGCCAGGGCGATCACCATTGAACAGGCCTATGTGGGAGCTAGCGGAACGATAGCTTATAAGCCGGTCCAACAGATCGATTCTGGTGTGATGGTTGGACGGATCCATCCCAGCAATCCGGCGATGCGGCATGTTTTGACGGCCTATCAGGGAACAGGGCGTGTTGTTTTTGGTTTTAATCATTTTGCGGACACACAATTGAATAATCAATATAGCGCCTATGCAAAGATCTCTGATCAAGCAGGAAATTTGAGTGCGAGAGATATCCGAACCCTGGCTGTTGCGACAGGGATGAGCGCTCAGGATATTAAGGCGGAGCTGGATAAGATTCCTGCAGACAGACAAGGGCTGACCCGGATCAGTTCGATAACAGATAAGGTAGCTTTGACTCGACGTTATGCGCCTGCTCTCGCGGAGAGAATTGACGCAGATCCTCAGGTGGCAGCAGCATTTGCCGGAGTAGATACAGGGCGTTTAACAAAATACGATGTCATTCCCATTGTCAGCGGTTCGGTGGATGGGCGTGTGTTCGTCAGGAATATTTACGTTGCGAAGGCTGCAGCGGATCAGTTGACAACGGATTTCGCGAGAGAAAGATTTTATCATCAGGTGGCGGAGATTTCAAACGATCATGAATTTGACGCCGTGCATGTTGTCCGACGTGACCGCGCTGACCGGCCGGCTGAGATTATTGTGACCGCTGACGGCGTGAGGATTTTGGAGTTGGATGCAGCGTTATTTAATGAATCCGCCAGGGGTATGCTCAGTCATGCTGTCGGCGTTTCTTCAG
>CAZBHY010000188.1:909-2603 GCA_964491705.1 uncultured Planctomycetales bacterium | reverse complement strand
ATTAGAACGATCGTCATCACCGGCACGATCGACAACTCGGAGTGAAGATGCCAGCTCGCCGGTGGATGATGGTTTTAGTGGGCGGGATCGGGCGCTAGAATTAAAAGCAAAACGATGGTCGAATGAATTCGTGATTAAAGAACAAGCGAAATTAAAAATTTTGCCGTTTTTGTTGTCTCCGTCGAAACATTGGACAAGTGACGAGCGATTAACGCAGGCATTGGATGATGCGGGCGAATCGGAAATACTTGCTATGGGTGAAACGATGCCTGCAGTTCATGCCTCGAACGCTAATTTAAGAGGTGCCATTTTTGCTTTGGCCGGTGATTATTCTGCGGCCAGAGATTCTTTTGATCGTGCTATTTCTATTCAGCCTCAGATCCCGCAATTTTATCTGAATCGGGCGGTACTGAGTTTGAAGGAAGGCGGGTTGAAAGCCGCGGCTTCTGATTATTATCGTGCGGCGCAATTCTCGGAGGGTTTTATTGGAAGGCGTGCTAGAGAAAAAAGAGCTGCGCTTTTTCAGAACGCGACTCATCTGGTTGGCCCCAAGGGGGATGGGACAAAAATAGATTTATCCAGCTCGCCAGTTACGCAAAGCACAAGAGCACAAGCCACAAGTTCACCGGCCACACAAGGCGCAAGATACACGACGCAAGTTTCCAATACAATAAAGGTGACGGACACCATTTCCGCCGCTTCACCGGTTCGTCAGCCATCTCCTATGCACGCTGCCAGCTCACCGATCAGACGTCAGACAGCAGAGATTCCTTATGAATTTTCACGAGCAGAAGGAGAGGCACAGGCTGCGGAGGTATTTGGCAATCTTCAGGCCGGCGATACCGCAGTGGTAGCGCATATTGATGTCAATATGTTGAAGTGGACAAATGATGTTTTAGGAAAAACTGGGGCGAATTTGCCGTTAGATGCATTTCGAGAAGATCTATCGCGTGTTGTGCAACAGATGGGCGGAATAGCGTTTCGTAATGGCGGCGATGAATTTGTTGTGGTTGCTAAAGGCAGCGCTGCAGCATTAGAGGAACTGCAACGGTTTAAAGATGAATTTGAAAGTCGCCGTTTTGTGGTCGGGTCTCTGGGGAGTGAGGAGCTTTCTGCGGTGACAGTCAACGCGATTGAAAGCGCTGGCGGCCGCATCAGTCGTGTCGGAACGCAGAATATTCTTATTGTTGAGCGTCCGGATTCTCTGGGTTCGAATAAAGAATATTTACAACGCTTTTTGTCGCAAGTGACAACGGGAACGACAGAACCGCTGCATTTGGCACCGTCACATTTGGACGATCCTGTTGTGAACAATGAAATGCGTTTGAGTTTTTCTGTCGGGGTGGCAGATGTAGCACGCGATGTTCGTCCAACTCTAGAGATGAGTGGAAAAGAAATTTATGAAACAGCATTGCATATTGCGGAAGCGCGAAAAGATATGTCCAAAGAGGTATTTAAAGAGGCGCACACATTCGGTCCGGCTCCGATCGTCACTGATAACGACGGTATAGTTCATGATCATGGTGTGGGGCGGCCGATTATTACATCACCGAGGGGGATTGAGAAAATCCGTGATTTTGAAACATTAAATGCGATGGCCAGTGAACGGCCAACGCAGCCATCGTGGGCGCCTGGAGTTGTTTATGCGGAATCAATGGATGTGGCAAAACAGCATCTTAGCACTGTTGGGAAGC
>CAZBHY010000188.1:0-899 GCA_964491705.1 uncultured Planctomycetales bacterium | reverse complement strand
GATATGCGCATTGATACGCGCGAACTTAAGGTGGTGAATGATAGCGCCTGGGGATATGTTGGCGGAGATCAGGCAATTGGGTATTTGCGTTATTTGGTGATGGAGAAGATGCCGAGGTTTGAAAATTATGATACCGTTGTTGTCCGCGGACCTCCGGCAGGGCCCATTGTCATCCTTGTCCCGCAGACTGTTGATGCAACGCTGCCGGAAGATTTTTCTCGGCAGATGAAAGAATTTTCACAGGCTGTCCGCCGAGAGTTTAATCAGGAAAGCCAAGTAGAAATCGCAAATAATGTGATTGTTTATTGGGATCGTGTTCATCCAGAAAGTGCGCAGCCTGATGTGGATCCACTTGCCTTGTTTGGCCGTGTTCTCAAACATTTAGACATGACGCGTTCTGTTTGGTCAGCGCGCCCATTAGAAAATCGTCCTGCGGATGATGTGAGGCCATATACAGAGGACATTGAGCAGCGATATGCGGAGATTGAAGAACAGCGAGCGCAAACAGCAGTCAATATTCGTGGGGAAATGGCTTATTTAGCCGGGATGATCCTTTTGCCCGAAGGCGCGTTCGGAAAGGAACGTCCGAATGTTTCAGCTGCCGCCAGTTCGCCGGTTACGTCTTCAGTTGCGGCGATACCCGTGAACCCGGCGACGACACAACACACCTTCATTTCGCCGGTTCGTCCGATGGCGGAACGTCGCGCATCTTCCAGTCCGGTGGTGCATTCAGCCACAGAGTATGTCCCTTCTTCCCATCCTGATACGATCAATGGAAAACTGATTGGCCATGATGGCGTAGAACTCCGATCATTTATGCCAAAAGTTCAAGGAATAGAAGCCCGCGGAACAGAAGCAGATCTTTTTTACGCTGAAGAAAAAGGCTGGTTGGTTCGGGT
>CAZBHY010000187.1:0-2653 GCA_964491705.1 uncultured Planctomycetales bacterium | reverse complement strand
CTCTGAAGAACGGGATCATCGGGAGACATTTAAACAGATTGATGGTGAGACGAAAAAAGATATGACTGAGAGGCAATTTTCGATGGACGTGGTTGCCTTAATGAATGAAGGGATTAAACACTTAAAAGATTCTGGATTTTCACCGAGTATTTTTCATAAAAAGGAAATTAATGTTAACGATTGCTTGGAGGCTGCGCTGCATGCGGAGAAGGAAACGGTGAAAATTTATCAGGCGATTCAAGGCGCGTTGCTGCAGGGGCATCAGATTGCATTGCATCATGTTATTAACGAAGAAAATATTCATGCGAAAACTCTCGAGAATGTCATTGCCAAATTATCCGGGAAAAAAATCGCTCAGCAACCGGCTCAGACGGCATCATCAGGCGCGCGCAATAAGCAGGATGGGGAGAGAGGGAAAACCAAGAAAAAAGAATCTCTGAAAGATTTTTCATATATTTTGGTAATTTTTATGGGATTTTTAGTAATGATTTTTGTTATGATGGGGCCAAAGATCTTTTCCACGATTATCAACGCCTTAATTTCTAGATAGCAGGCGGCAAAAAAACGTTTTGGAAACTCCTTGACACCCTAACTCCTTGTTGGTACTATGGTTATGAAAATAGGAGGGAGAATTTATGACGAAGAAAGATATCGTGCTCAAGATTACGGATATGACTGGCATTAAACAGGTTGATGTTAAGACGATCGTTCAGGCGACATTTGATGTGATTGTGGAAAGTCTGATGCGCAATGAGAAGGTTGAGTTAAGGAATTTTGGTGTGTTTAAGTTGAAAGAGCGACGGGCAAGATTTGGAAGAAATCCCCGCACAGGTGAAAGCGTTCCGGTTCCTCCGCGTAAGGTTGTGGTTTTTAAACCTGGTCTGGAAATGAAAGAACAGATTAAATAGAATAATTCTTTATTTTTTGAAATAGATGAAAGAGTTTTTCTGTGATCGATATATTTCGGAAGGCGGAGGACGCAGACCTCCGCCTTTTTAGATTATTAGGATACTTAAAGGTAAACTTTTTAATAAAAAAAATATGAAACACGTTTTTTCATTACCCAGAGGCACCGCTGACATCCTGCCCGATGAGTGCGCGCGGTGGGTTGCGCTTGAGCAAAATGCGCGCCGAACGCTTGGTTATTATGGATATCAGGAAATCCGTACGCCGATCTTTGAGGAGACAGACCTGTTCACGCGTTCTGTCGGGGAAACATCCGATATTGTTCAAAAACAAATGCTGAATCTGGCTGCGCCTTCCAATAGCGAATCTGGTGATGGTTCAGACACAGCGGTTTTGTCGTTAAGACCAGAAGGAACAGCTGCAGTGGTCAGATCATACATTCAGAATCGTTTTGATCGTAAAGAGCCGTTGTCCAAGCTGTTTTATATCGGGCCGATGTTCCGAGGCGAGCGTCCGCAGAAGGGACGGTTGCGTCAATTTCATCAGATCGGGGTGGAGGCCATCGGGGCTGGTTCAGCGTCCCCATTGTTAGACGCGGAGGTCATTAGCTTGTGCCTACAGATGCTCAAGTCTTTTGGCCTGCAGGAGTTTTCACTCAAGCTCAACACCCTTGGCACCAAAGATGATAAACAACGGATGTCGATGAGCCTGAGAAAAAAAGTCGCGGCGTGTTTGGACCATCTGTGCCTGGATTGTCGCAATCGTTATGAACGGAATGTTTTTCGTATTCTTGATTGTAAAAATCAAGGCTGCCGTAAGGTTGTTCAGGGATTAACGATGGATTATGACTATCTTGCGCCGGACAGCCGGAATTATTTTGAATCGGTGAAAACGGCATTAAATCATTTGGGCGTGATGTATGTGGAAGACCCGTATTTGGTGCGGGGGCTTGATTATTATACACACACTGTTTTTGAGATATCATGTCCGCAATTGGGCAGTCAAGATGCTGTGGGGGCAGGCGGGCGGTATGACAATCTTGTTCAACAGCTGGGAGGCCCGGATGTTGATGCGGTTGGGTTTGCATTGGGCATGGAACGGATTTTGTTGGCCATCGGCGATCAGGTGCCGTCGTGCAGCAAAGGGCCGTGTGATGTGTTTGTTGTTGCCTTGGGCGAGGCAGTGCTGCCCCGGGCGTTTGCCTTGGTTCAGGGCTTGCGCGCTGGGGAGGTGGCTGCTGATATCCGGTATTCTGGCGGGTCATTGAAAAGTCAGATGCGTCAGGCAGACAAATTAGGGTGCGCGTTTGTGGCGATCATCGGAGAGGCAGAGTTGGCGGACAATAGCGTGATTGTCAAGGATATGAAGACTGGACAACAGAGCAACTTATCATTAGACAATATAAATATAATGATTAAAATATTCAAAGGATTATCTTAACGGAAGGAAGATGCGATCGATGTTGCGAACACATACATGTGGGGAATTGTGCAGAGATCATGAAAAGCAGACTGTCACGCTGTGCGGTTGGGTTCACCGCAGGCGGGATCATGGCAAGTTGATCTTTATTGATATTCGGGATCGTTACGGCATTACGCAGGTGGTCTTTGTCCCTGGTGTGTCCAAAGAGGCGCATCAGACTGCGCAAAGTCTCGGCCCGGAGTTTGTGATCCGGGTGACGGGAGACGTGGTGGCCCGCAATGAGAAAAATATTAATCGCGATATTCCAACTGGTGAAGTGGAGTTA
>CAZBHY010000186.1:0-2687 GCA_964491705.1 uncultured Planctomycetales bacterium | reverse complement strand
GGTCATCAAAAGTCGTCCAGCGGCTTTGGCACGGGAGACATTGAAATTTTGGGTGTCGGATGGACAACAGACCTTGTCCGCGGTGGGTTTTGGCATGGCGCGGTATCAATCTCTGCTGCAATTAGGGCAGAAGGTGAATCTCGCTTATGAGGTAGATATTGATGATTGGAACAAGGATCCTGTTGTGCAGCTGAAGCTCAAGGATATTCAGGTTGATGAGTAGGAGCGTTTTTTAGATTTTTGGCGTGAACAGCGGATGATAAAAAAGGCACACAAAAAATTGTGTGCCTTTTTCTAAAAAATATTTTTTAATTTTAAGCCTTGGTAACTTTTTCGGCCTTCAAGCATCGCGTGCAGACGTGAATGCGTTTGACTGTGCCCTTGACCATGGCCTTGACTCTTTGCAAATTGGGAAGAAATTGACGGAGTGTTTTTCCAACGATCTTAGAGCCTGCGCCACCTTTGCGGCGAATCATACCACGCCGTTTATATTTATTCCCGGGAATTGCAGTTTTCCCGCATATTTCACAACTTTTTCCCATGATTAAATCCTTAGTCAATGATAGTTTTGTTGTTAAATGAATTCAAATTTTAACAAAAACAAACTGTTTGTCAAGCAAAATCATGGGGCCGGCTACCAGCTGTTTTTGTCACGCATGTGTGAGTAGATTTTTATAAAAGGCGTCGATTTCATCAGGATTTTTGTTATAATCAGCCATTATTATTTCCGTGATATTTTGCGGATTGCATCAAAAGGAGCATTATGAAAGGTCAAGTGGATTTAGAACGGTTGCCGCGCTATCAAGAACGCACATTTCTTCCAGCGGATGTGTGCTTACAGGATGCTGATACGGTTGTCAGTTTTTTTCATGAATTGATTGATCGGGACATTGCATCGGTGGATGACTTTGAGCAATGGGTCAGGCATTGTTCTGAACTGGCGGACGCGGTGGACCAAGAAGGGTCCATTTTATATATCAAGATGACATGCGATACGCTGAATGCCCAATTTACGGAAGATTATAAAAATTTTATTCAAGATGTTGTGCCTGCGGTCAAGCCATTGAGCGATGAGCTGAATCGCAAATTTTTGCATTGTAACGCTATATTTCAGCTTTACCCAAATCGGTACAGGATCTTTGAGCGTAATATCAAAGCCGATGTGGAATTATTTTGCAGCGAAAATGTGCCATTAGAAACAGATGTCCAACTGCTGTCCCAGGAATATCAATCGGTGTGTGGCGCCATGACGGTTCCCTTTGACGGCCGGGACCAGACCATGCCAGAGATGGCTATATATCAATTAGAAACGAATCGGGTTGTACGCGAGGCGGCTTGGCGTGCAGTTGCGGAACGGCGGATGGAGGATCATCGTCGGCTCGAAGACATTTTTTCTGCTATGTGCCATTTGCGCCATACCATCGCCCGCAGTGCCGGATTTTCCAGTTTTATGGATTATCAATTTAAGGCGTATCACCGTTTTGATTATCAAGCGGAACATTGCAAACGGTATCATGATGCCGTGCAAGCGTGTGTTGTTCCTGTATGGCGACGCATCTTGAAACAGCGGCGCGCTCAATTGGGTGTTCAATCATTGCGGCCATGGGATCTCAGTGTTGATACCGCCGGCAGAGATCCGCTGAAGCCGTTTGCTGATGTTGCGTCTTTGATCACTGGCGTTGAGCAGATGTTTATGGACATTGATCCTGAACTCGGGTCGCAGTTTGGCACGATGGCAGCGGAAGGATTGTTGGATCTTGCCAGCCGAAAAGGCAAAGCCCCCGGCGGTTATCAAAATACATTGTCCGAGGCCCGCAAACCGTTTATTTTTATGAATGCGGTTGGGGTTGATGGCGATGTCCGTACGCTGTTGCATGAGGGAGGGCATGCATTTCACGCCATGGCGTGTGCGGGAGATCCGCTGCATGCCTATCGTCAGGCGCCGATGGAATTTTGTGAGGTTGCGTCGATGAGTATGGAGCTGTTGGGCAATCATTTTTTGGGCGTTTTTTATCAAGAGCAGGATGCACAGCGGTCGATTCGAGATCATTTGGAAAGCGTCATTCATCTTCTTGCCTGGGTTGCGAATGTGGACGCATTTCAACATTGGATTTATGAAAATCCTGAGAATACCGCTCAAGAACGATGTCAAAAATGGGTTGAGTTATATCTGGTATTCAATGGAACCGAAACAGATTGGTCTGGTTTGCAGCCGTATTTAGAAATATTATGGCATCGTCAGCTGCATATTTTTGAAGTCCCATTTTATTATATTGAATATGGCATTGCGCAATTGGGAGCATTGCAAATATGGAAGAACGCCAAAGCCGATTGGCGTCGAGCATTGGAAAAATACAAACGGGCATTGGCGTTGGGTGGCAGTCGCGCGTTGCCGGAATTATTTGCGACGGCTGGGTTGGAATTTGATTTTTCCGAACGGACCATCGCTCCATTGGTGGAAGAGTTGGTTCAGGAATTGCATATCTAAATAATGAGGGTGATGATGGATTACGCGAGACAGGTATTATATGAGGGGCGCTTTATCCGTTTCTTGTCAGATCATGGATGGGAGTATACACAGCGGGTGAACTGCTCAGGGATCGCGGTTATTGTCGCGGTGACCACTGATCAGAAATTGCTGATGGTGCAGCAATATCGAATTCCCGTTGGCCGGGATGTTCTGGAGC
>CAZBHY010000185.1:0-2726 GCA_964491705.1 uncultured Planctomycetales bacterium | reverse complement strand
GTCCGCATCTCAGGAATAACATCCTTCACATCAACATCAAAAATCAATCCCGCAGTAAAATCATGGATATCTTCTCCCGCATGAAACGCACGGATCAAATTCTCATCTTCGGATAAATGGGACAAAATACGCAGCTCAATCTGCGAATAATCGGCTGCAAACAGCAGATGATCATCCTGCAAGGCAATAAATGCCTGCCGAATCTGTCGCCCCAAATCGGTCCGTACTGGAATATTTTGCAGATTCGGGTTGCTCGAACTCAACCGCCCGGTCTCCGTCACTGTCTGATTAAACGATGTATGAATGACATCCTTTCGCCCTGAGCCTTGGGCCTGCTCGATGGCCAGCAGCGGCAATGCATCAATATATGTTGACTTCAATTTAGACAGCTGGCGATAATCCAAAATTTTTTCTGGGAGACGATGCTTCGATGCCAGTCGGCTGAGAACCTCTTCATTTGTTGAAAATCCGGTTTTAATCTTTTTCACCGCCGGCAATTTCAACTTCTCAAATAAAATAGTGCTCAACTGTTTCGGGGACTGAATATTGAATGTTCCGCCCGCCAGCTCATAAATCTCCTTCTCTAATTTCGCCATGGTCGCATCACAGACAACTGACAACCGCTTTAAAACCGGAAGATCCAGCCGCACACCTGTTTGTTCCATCTGCGCAAGAACGCGCGCCAAAGGCAATTCAATCTCATAAAAAAGGGACGCTACTGCACGCTCAACCATGTCCTTGTTCAGACCAGCGTACAAGTGAAACAACAGCATCGCATCATGGGCCGTATCAGCATGCTGCGATCGTACGGTTCCTAAATAGTGCCGAGACAAAACAGAAAGATCGTGACTGTTGCGTGCCGGATTTAAGATATATCCGGCCAGCATCACATCAAACATCGTCTGCGTACAATCACACCCACCGATCCACAGCATCTTATACTGCTGTTTGACATCGTATGTAATTTTCACAATATCCGGGTTGTCAAAGATCACCTGCGCACGTGTTAATTCTGGAACCGTAAGCCATGCCACCAACGATCCATCACTGACGCACAAATGCCCTTCTGCGTTAAAAAGAAATGCCGCCTGTTTTTTTTCATTGATACTTTTTTGTATGCGATCAAACTGCACGACATCCAAAGCATCGTTAGACTCCACAGGCTCCTCGCAGGCCGGCATCACATCATCGGCCAGGCGATGAAATTCTAACTCCGTAAATAAATCCAGCAACCGTGCCGTATCCGCCTGCCCTACGTGCCAATCACGGAGGTCTTGACTGATCGGGGCATCCACCCGAAGCTGAACCAACTCACGGCTTAAAAAGGCCTGATCTTTTTGAGCCGCTAATTTTGCACGGACTCCGGCTGGTGTAACCTTATCCAAAGAATCATAAATGCCTTCCAACGATCCAAACTGCTGCACCAATTTTTGTGCGGTCACCTTGCCGATCCCGTGAACGCCCGGGATATTGTCAGAACTGTCTCCTGCTAAACCAAGGAAATCCGCCACCGCACTCGGAGAAACCCCCAAAACCTGTTCGACATCATCGGCATTTAAAATCTTTTCTTTGCGCGGACTGTAAACTTGAACATGATCCCCAACCAACTGAAACAAATCTTTGTCATCACTGATAATCACCATATCGACCGTATGGTTTCTAAAAATCCGCGCTGCGGTCGCGATCAAATCATCCGCTTCATATCCCCCGACTTCCATCACCGGCAGGCCATAGGCATCGACAACCGAACGGATCAACGGCATCTGGCTGCGCAAGTCATCCGGCATAGCCGGCCGCTGTATTTTATAATCCCCGTATTTTTCCTGGCGAAAGCCTTTGCCTTCCTTATCAAAACACACCACAAAATATTCCGGAGAGAAATCTCTCAGCATCTTACGCAAGGCATTGACAAAACCAAACACCGCGTTGGTCGGCTGTCCTTTGCTGTTCGTCAACCCTTTAACCGCATAAAATGCGCGATAGCACAACGCGTGTGCATCCAGCAAATATAACGTCTTTGTCGCCATGTATTTTTTATCGATCGAAAATTATTTTTGAACAGGTTCGTCTGGAAGAATAGTGAGTATTTCCTGAAACTTCTGCCGCGCGGAACCCATATCTCCAGAATCCAGGAATCCTACGGCCTTACCCACCTTTTCTCTAATGTCAAACATGCGCTGATCAAACTGAATGTCATCGCGCATCTTTTTTAATTTAGGGTTGTTTGGGGTTAACGTTAAGGCGCGATCGATTTGAGCAATCGCGTCATCAAATTGATTCTGTTCAGCAAGCTCCTGAGCATGGCGATACAACCCATCAGCCCTCGCGACATTAAGGGACAATTCCTCTTGAGCCATCTGGTAAAGACGTTGCCCAGTCTCCATCAACGACTCCTTGACAACAGTCTCTCGATGCGTTGGATCCAATGCATTTAATTCCTTGACCAGCATAGGGACCCATTCATCATTCGGTTGAGCTCGATCAATCCTGACCCGCAAATAGGTAATCGCTCTGGCAATATCACCGCGTTCTTTATATAAAAAAGCCAAATTCGTATATGCCGGAAGATAATTCGGATCCAACTCCAAGGCCTTCAAGTATTCCAATTCGGCACGATCAGCAGCGCCTTGCTGCTCATAGATCACCCCGACATTATTAAAAATCCACGCGTCATGATCCCCCAACGCAACGGCTTTCGAATAAAACGTCAGCGCCCTATCATAATT
>CAZBHY010000184.1:0-2742 GCA_964491705.1 uncultured Planctomycetales bacterium | reverse complement strand
GACATCCATCGGCCGAATTCAACCTGCGCTGCAGACAACAACGGCTTTTGTTCCAACGGTTCGTGCAGGTATTTCAAGGCATGAAAATCGCTCTGATCAGACAAACCGACAATATAGCCGACACTTATCTTTCGGCCAAACGGAATACTCACCCGTTGCCCAATCGACAACTGACCGATCAAATGATCTGGAACCATATAATCAAACGGCCCGTCGACCGGCAGGCCGATCACCATATGCGCAATAGAACCCTTCATCATATCCTCATCACAAATTATCAATGATGCATCGCAGACACACCGTGTCTTCGCCGCGGCCTATTTCGCGTTGTGCGTGGCACATAATGCGTCCCTATTATATACAATTATTTTATCAAGGCGAGAATATCTTTGACCGCATCGGGCCGGCCGAGATTCCGAGAGCGCAACCGCGCCGCCGAATGCTCTTCCCCAGACAATTGAAAACCTTTTAAGATGTGAGCCATTTCCGAGACCGGGCAATCACTGACACCAACGCCATACACCGCTAAAACCTTGACATTGTTTTCTTCCTGACCGGGGATGGCATTGAAAAAAATGAGCGGCAACCCTGTCACCAAGGCCTCTGAAATCGAAAGCCCGCCGGGTTTCGTGATCATCGCATCTGAAACCATCATCAGCTCATGCATATTGTTCACAAATCCATAAACCTTGATCAAACCATTGGCCTTACGATTCAGCCGTTCAAACAATTTCTGATTGTGCCCGCAGATCACTAAAAGCTGCATCCCCGTCAGACTCTGCGCGATTTCTTCAATCGGCCCGATGCCGAACGAACCTGTTGCAATCAAAACCGTAAAAACATCCTCTCTTAAACCCAATCGCTTTTTTAACGCAGAGATGTCGTTCTTCTGTGAAAATTTTTCATCCGTAGGGATGCCGGTCATGTAGACCTTGGCCGCATCCACTCCCAATGCAATGATCTTCCGCTTGGTCCAATGAGACGCCACCGCGTAACAATCGATCCCACGAGAAATCCAGATACGATGCACATCATAATCCGTGATGATCGAAACAATCTTTGATCGAATTTTGCCTTTCCGTTTTAACGCAGCGGACACTTCATTGGGAAGAAAATGCGTGGAGATAATATAATCAAACTGTTGCTCCTCAAGATACCTATGAAACGCGCCCGCATTGATCCGATTATGCAGCCGCCGGGCAGCCGTCATCACACCGAACATCCATGGCCGATCAAGCAGGGCAAAAAACATTCCCCACAGCCACGGGATACGCGTAATCAAAAACGTATATCCCCAGCTATACGAACGTTTATATAAGGCAGCGGTGTATTCCAAGACATCCAAAAAAACAACCTGATGCTCTGCCGATTGAGACAGCCGTTGATAAATAGCCTCCGCAGCCTTTTTATGACCAGCTCCAGCAGTAGCGTATACGATCAAAATCTTCATCGTTTTTTCAGTGGTTTCGGTCGATAAAAATACCGTTTTGGCAACGGTTTTCCATTGGGGATAATAATGCGTAAGGCATCCAATAAGTCGTCCGCAACATAATCCGGCTTCACGCACCATTTTCGGGCGGCATACCAGCGGTCTTCGCGGCCCGATAACACAAAAATCGTTTTGCATCCAGCCGCTTTGCCGGCCTCAATATCGCTTTTGGTATCACCAACAAAATATGTGTTCCGGGCGAAGCTCAGGTCTTTGCCCAGCAGCCGCAATCCACGCTCAATCGATCCGATTCCAGGCTTACGGCAATCGCATCCGTCTTGCGGATGATGCGTACATAAATACGCCTTACGGATCTTCCCCCCGTGCTTGGTCACACCCGCCATCATATGCCGTGTAATCGCATCCAGCTTATGCTGACTATACACCCCTTTGCCAACGCCTGCCTGATTGGAAACAATAAAAATTTGAAATCCTTCCGCTGTCAACCGCCTCAAGGCCTCTAACGCGCCAGGCAAAAAATGAAAATCCTTAACCTTGGTCACATACATTCCGTTGCCAGGAAATTCATTAATAACCCCATCCCGATCTAAAAAAACAGCCTTCACGCTCATAAAAACCCTTTCGTCATAATAAAAATACTGTTTCAGTATAAAGGATATTTTTTTTACGGACAATAAAAATGGGAACTTTTTTCAATAAAGAAAAAAGTTCCCTTCTGGTCGATAAAATCAAAAAATAACGACTATTTGTTGCTGCTTTGTTCCGCCCGGATCTGCCAATATTTCATATAACTCATCAGTTGATAGAGAAAAGCAAAATACGCCACAATGAGTCCCAAAAATCCGTCCTTATATCCCTTCTTTAAAAAATAGCCTTTCACAAAACGCGAAACCGCTTTACGCCAAGCCCTCCAGAAAGACATCACGCGCCCATCTTCGGCCCATTTCTGCGCCTCTAGCGTTGTCTGCCGATTCAGGCTGCATAAAAAATGCTCCAAATTAGGATATCCCTTATGAATAATATCCTGCGTCAAATGACCTGTTTTTCCTTCTAAGAAAACGCGCGGATGAACGCCGACATCTTCATACCGAAACCGACTCTTCATAAACAGTCTCAATTTCCCTGCGGGATACCATCCGCCATAACGCACCCAACGGGAACCAATGAAATTTCGCAATGGAATTGAATAGGCCTGAAACTCACCACTGCCAATCGCTTGGGCGATCTCCGCCTTCAATTCTTCGGTGACAATCTCATCGGCATCAAGACTGAGCACCCATTCATGCGTCGCC
>CAZBHY010000183.1:0-2817 GCA_964491705.1 uncultured Planctomycetales bacterium | reverse complement strand
CTCTTCCGGCGTGGTGATGCCATTGACGACTTTTTTCCATCCGTCTTGCCGCAAGGTGATCATTCCGGTTTTCATCGCAATCTTTTTAATGGCTTCCGCATTGCGGCGTTCAAGAACGGCCAGCCGCAGCTGCTCATTGAACGTCATGATCTCATAGATCGCTGTGCGCCCATAAAACCCTGTTTGACTGCAGTACGAGCATCCCGCCCCACGATACATTCGAACCTCAGACACATTTAGTCCTAATGATTCCGCGATTTCCGTACGAATTTCCAGCAAGGGCGAATGGATCTCTTCCTTACATTTTGGACAAACCGTCCGAACCAACCGCTGCGCCACAAATGCCTCGATGCTGGATGTGATCAAAAAGGGCTCCAAATCCATTTCCACCAAACGGGTCACACCGCTGGCCGCATCATTGGTATGCAGTGTTGAAAAAACCATATGGCCTGTGAGCGCGGTGCGAATGGCAATCTCTGCTGTTTCCACATCGCGGATCTCACCCACCATGATAATATCCGGATCATGCCGCAAAACGCTGCGCAGACCGGCGGCAAAGGTGAAATCGATTTTGGGATTAATCTGGATCTGCGTAATGCCCTCCATCTCATATTCTACCGGATCCTCCAACGTAATAATCTTTCGGGTCGGATTGTTAATCTCATTGAGACAGGCGTACAACGTTGTGGTCTTGCCGCTGCCCGTCGGACCGGTGACCAGAATGATCCCATGTGGTTTTTTGACCAAATCACGGAAAATCCGCAGGTTCGACGCCTCCAGTCCCAGATGATCCAGACCCAATAAGGTCACATTGGTCGGAAGAATACGAATGACCATGCTCTCCCCTCGAGGCGTGGGGATGGCGGAAACCCGCAGATCAATTTTCTGATCCTTTGTTTTCACCACCGCGCTGCCGTCCTGTGGGAGACGCTTCTCCACAATACTCAAATTCGACATAATCTTGATACGCGATACAATCGCCGGAAGAAACTGCCTGGCCGCATCCGGAATATTGGCATCCATCAAGACGCCATCAATACGGTATCGGACCCGCAGCTTATGGCGATACGGTTCAATATGAATATCCGTTGCCCTTTTCTGATGGGCGTCAAAGATAATCTGATTGACCAGCCGTGTAACCGAGGCCTCATCGGAACTCAGTTCAATGTCCGCGATCTCCTCAGACTTGCGCTGTTCCTCATTCTGCAGCGGCGCTGTTTTCGACAGGCGTGCGACCATATCGGCCGCCACGCCGTAAATACGATTCTGCGCCCGGAGAATCTCGGATGCCTTGGCTAAAACAATCTTGGGCTCCAGCCCTAAATGAATGCGGATCTCATCCTGAAACTTGATATCCAATGGTTGAGCACTGGCCAGCTCCACACTTTTACCGTCAATGCGCACCGGCAACACTTTGTAATACGATGCAAACCGGACCGGCACTTTATGAACAACGGTAGGCTCAGGCTGCAACGATGACACATCAACGATCGGAAGGTTATAGAGCGTAGAAAAAACCGTCAGAAGCTGCTCCTCGGATATGAGACCTGCTTGCAAAAGGTACTCTTTCAATGCAATACCCTGTTTGTCCACAGCCTGGAACGCGGCATCCGACTGCTCTTGCGACAACAGCCCCAACTCTTGGCAGTGCTTGGCTAAAATTTTATCAGCATGTTTTACGGCCATAGTTTATTCCCGTGCACCCGCAGCTCAACTCCGATCCTATGTTTTTGCCGGGGCCTTGCCGATCATATAAAAATCCGACGGCTTGGTCTTGTCATATGCCCCCTGAAGAATGTCTTCGACACCTTCGAGCAATTCTTCTAAATGGACATATTCGCCTTTCTTTCCGGTGAATACCTCAGAGACATGAAACGGTTGTGTCATAAAATTCAACAGGCGCTGTGCGCGGCCATAGATCAAACGGTCTTTTTTATTCAACTCCTCCACACCGATGACCGCGACGATACGCTTGAGCCCGTTATACTTATTAAAGTGCTGAATGCACTCCTGAGAGATATCATAATGACGTTTTCCAACGACATCAATGCTCAAGTTGCCGCTTGAACTCTGCAACGGATCAATCGCAGGATACATCCCGCGCTGAACAAGATCACGGGACAAGACAATGGAACCATCCAAATAACTAAAAATCGCAACGACCGCAGGGTCTGTCATATCATCGGCAGGAACATAGACCGCCTGCATGGCCGTAACCGATCCGCCTCCCTTGATCGAACGGATGCGCTCCTGAACAGAGCTGACCTCAGAAGCCAGTGTCGGCTGATACCCTGTCTCCGCCGGAACTCGACCTAACAAGGTGGAAATTTCCTGCCCCCCCTGAATAAAACGATAAAGATTATCCATAAACAACAACACGTCTTTATTTTTTGCTTGCAGATATTCCGCCAGCGTAATCCCGGTGTTCACAACCTCGGCCCGCGCACCCGGCGGTTGGTCCATCTGCCCATAGGCCAACATAACATTGCCCAACAGGCCGCTGTCTGTCAACTCCCAGAACAACTCATTTCCCTCACGGATGCGTTCACCGATGCCTGAGAACACACATGCGCCGCCATGCTCCTTAACGATATTATTAATCAACTCCAGAATAACAACGGTTTTCCCGCAGCCCGCACCTCCGATAACACCGGTCTTGCTTCCTTTGACGAGGGGAAACAACAAATCAAAATATTTGATCCCTGTTTCCAAAATATCCAATTTCCAAGCTACTATCTCATTGAGAACGTATACAAAGGCCTGGGTGATCTGACGAATGTGGCGCAGCGTCTCAATGATCGGGCCATTCTCATCTAT
>CAZBHY010000182.1:0-2828 GCA_964491705.1 uncultured Planctomycetales bacterium | reverse complement strand
TAAAGGGGCTTATAATGGCATTGGAATTGTCAAAGTTATGGGAAGAAGTTCTGGTTTTATTGCTGCAAATGCTACAATTGCTTCTAATGATGTTAATTTCTGTCTGATTCCTGAGATTCCTTTTGAATTATATGGTGAGAATGGCTTTCTTGAAGCAGTTAAAAAAAGACTATTAAAGTCTCATCATGCCGTTATACTGGTTGCTGAAGGGGCAGGTCAGGATTTTTTTATTGATAATGAAAAAAAATTCGATGCTTCTGGTAATGAGAAATTAAGTGATATAGGCATATTTCTAAAGGATAAGATAAAAGAGTATTTATCAAAAGAGGGGGTAGCAGCTTCAATAAAATATATTGATCCGAGTTATATGATTCGCAGCACAGCAGCGGATGCGAATGATTCAGCATTTTGTGTTCTTTTGGGGCAGAACGCTGTTCACGCAGCGATGGCTGGAAAGACCGGGATGTTTGTTGGGTATTGGCATAATCATTTTACGCATGTCCCTTTTCGCATGGCTGCTGGCCGCAGGAAGACGGTTGATCCCTGTGGGAATTTCTGGCAGAGCGTTGTGTCGATGACGGATTGATCGGATATATAGCACTGTTTTTATTCCGAAAAGGGTTGAGAATTTTTTAAAAGGAGAGCTGGTAAAGTGTTCACGGATGTTCATCCTGTTATTCAGGCACTTTTGGCAGGCCTTTTTACATGGGCAATGACGGCGATGGGTGCGGCCGTTATTTTTCTGAAGAAAGAGATCGACCGGAAAATTCTTGATTTCCTATTGGGATTCGCTGCGGGCGTGATGATCGCGGCCAGTTATTGGTCGTTACTGGCTCCGGCGATTGAAATGACGCGCAGCATGAATATTCCTGTGTGGCTGCCAGCGGCATCTGGATTTTTATTAGGCGGGATATTTCTGCGTTTGGCAGATTTTTTTCTTCCTCATCTGCATCTTGGCCTGCCCCTTGATCAGGCGGAAGGGGTGACAACGTCGTGGAAACGGACCACCCTTTTGATCCTGGCGGTGACACTGCACAATATTCCTGAGGGATTGGCTGTTGGCGTAGCCTTTGGTGCGGCAGCGGCGGGACTGCCTTCGGCAACGGTTGCCGGAGCGGTCGCTCTGGCGGTGGGCATCGGCATTCAGAATGCTCCAGAGGGTCTTGCGATTTCTGCTCCGCTGCGCAGGGAAGGGCTGCCGCGTTGGAAAAGTTTTTGGTATGGGCAGCTTTCCGGGATCGTCGAGCCTATCGCGGCTGTCTTGGGCGCTGCCGTTGTTTTGATTGTTCAGCCAGTGCTGCCGTATGCGTTGGCCTTTGCGGCTGGCGCGATGATCTTTGTGGTTGTTGAGGAGGTCATCCCGGAATCTCAGCAGGGCAAACATGCGGATTTAGCCACGATGGGTTTGATGCTGGGTTTTGTGGTGATGATGATTCTTGATGTCGCCTTGGGATAGTCGGCGCTGTTGCGCTGGCAGGATTGTCAGAAGAGCGGATGGTCGGGGGATGCGGTTATCTGTTGATAAAAACATATGGCAAGGAGAGGCGTGATGGATCAGATGAAAAAAATCGGGGCACACAACGTCAAAGTCTTTAAGATCCAGAATCGTCGGGGGTTTGCAGCCGTGTGTGAGGATCATCTGACAGAAGGCGACACTGCTGCACAGGCCTTGGATCGTATGGACAAGGCTCTCAAGCGGACGCAGCATAAGTCCGTTTAAGCGATTGGACGTGTAACGGTATCAGCGGGATGGGGATGGCAAAAAAAGAAAAAGAAATAGTTTGGCATAAAAAAAAGGCGAAATTTTTACCTGTTTCGTTGGAGTATTCCCGGCGCGTACAGGCTGATACAGAGGCAGGCTCGCCTGTCATTACCCGCAGGCAGCAATTCGCTGATGACTTATCAAATAAAATTCGGAATGCTGTTAAAAAAGATTCTCCTGATTGATTCCTCTCATGACGCATCATTCTCTTCCAGATATTTTTTTGCGTAGGCTTGAAGATATTATTCCAGCACCGTTCTATCATGATGTGGTCGCGCGTTTTTCTTCACCCAGTCCGCTGTGTGCCCGGGTCAATACGCTTAAAATCTCTCTTGATCATGCTCATCAGCTATTAGCTGATACCGGTATAACATATCAGCCGGCGACAGATATTCCGGAGGCCTGTGTTATTCATCCGGACAGCGAGGATTCGCTGCGTAACAGCCTGTATATGGCCGATGGAAAATTTTATTACCAGTCGTTATCCAGCATGCTGGCGGTGGTGACGCTGGATCCAGCGCCACAGGAGACGATTTTGGATTTGTGCGCAGCTCCTGGCAGCAAGACGTCTCAGATCGCCGCCAGAATGAATAATTCCGGGTTGATCACGGCAGTTGAAGCGGTGCGCGGCCGGTTTTATAAATTAAAATCCGTGCTGGACACCTTGGGCGTAGAAAATACACGCTGCCTGTGCATGGATGGCCGGCGTTTTGAAAATAGAGGCCAGGTGTTTGATCGGGTTTTGGTTGATGCACCGTGTAGTTCAGAGGGGAGGTTCCGTTTGTATAACTCCGAAACATTCTGTTATTGGAGTCTGCGCAAGATCAAGGAAATGGTCAAAAAGCAGCGTGGACTTTTATTGCATGCCGGGAGGCAATTGCGACCGGGGGGAGTATTGGTGTATGCGACCTGTACTTTTGCCCCAGAGGAAAATGAGGGGGTTGTTGATTGGTTCTTAACGAAAGCCTCGGGGCAGTTTATGATTGAGCGTGTTGAGTTTCAAGATGTTGAGACTCATCCGGCGGTGATGTCCTGGGGAAAAAAGGTGTTCAACGATCAGGTGAGG
>CAZBHY010000181.1:0-2851 GCA_964491705.1 uncultured Planctomycetales bacterium | reverse complement strand
AAAACGGTTGGATTGTGACGAATCCACGTATACAAGTTATTACGGAAAATTTATTGCCGAACCGTTTGAGCGAGGCTATGGTGTTTCGTTGGGGAATTCGTTGCGACGGGTCTTATTGTCCTCTATTGAAGGCAGCGCAGTGACATCCATTAAGGTCGACGGGATTCAGCATGAATTCAGCACGCTGACCGGTGTTTTGGAGCCGATCACAGATATTATTCTTAATATCAAAGGGCTGGTGATCCGTTCACACTCAAAGGTCGTGAAGACGATTTATATTAAGGCAGATTCAAAAGGGCAGATTAAGGGTCGGGATATTATTTGTGATGAAACCATTGAGGTGATCAATCCAGACCATCATATCGCGACACTGACGGCAGATGTCCCTTTCAATATTGAAATGGAAGTGTCCCGAGGACGGGGATATGTTGCCGCGGATCAGAATAAGAAAAAAGATGCGCCTTTGGGAACCATTGCTATCGATTCAATTTTTTCACCGATTGTTAAGGTGAATTATTATGTGGAAGATACGCGTGTTGGTCAGCGGACAGACTATGACCGTTTGATATTAGAGATTTGGACCAACGGGGCTATTGAGCCAAAAGAGGCCCTGCTTTATGGTGCAAATATATTGCAGCGGCATTTGGATGTGTTCGTTTCGTATGGTCAGCTTCCTGAAGAAGAAGAAGAGGCCGAGGAGATCTCTGCGGAAGAAGAGGCGATGTATGAAAAGTTGCGTCTGCCGATTTCCGAGTTAGAGTTATCTGTGCGGAGCGCGAATTGTTTAAAAGATGCAAACATTAAGACCATTGCGGACTTGGTGAAAAATCAGGAATCGGAGTTGTTGAATTTCCGCAATTTCGGAAAGAAATCCTTGACGGAAATTAATGAGTTATTGAAGGTCATGGGATTAAGTTTAGGGATGAAGATTGATCCGAAAAAATTAAAACAATAGTCGGATGACATAAGAGAAGGTTGTTAACATGAGACATGGAATTGCGGGAAATCGTTTAGGAAGAAATTCAAGTTTACGGCAGGCAACCGTGCGGGATCTTGCCAAGGCTGTTCTGATCCAACAGCGTATCCGGACTACTGAGGCTAAGGCCAAAGAGGCGCGGAAGCTGGTAGATAAACTGATCACCCTTGGAAAAAAAGGCACATTAGCGCATAAACGGCGTGCGTTTTCGATTTTATGTGATCACCAATTGGTCAGTGAATTATTTGACAAAATAGCGGTGCGCTTCAGTAAACGTAACGGGGGATATACCCGTATTATCAAATTTGCGGTTACCCGTCGAGGAGATAATGCCAAAATGGTTTTTCTTGAACTGACTGAGAGAGAGCAGACTCCGTTGTCAGCGCCGAAGAAAAAAGTGAAAAAGGCTGTGGTGACAGATCCAGCGGTTGAGGATGCGGATGTTGTAGAGAAAAAGAAGACGCCTTCGAGTGAAGTTGCGCCCAAAGACAAGGCAAAAAAATCTGATAAGAAAGCCGATAAAAAGGCGCCTTCGCAATGGAAAGGCGGCTTGCAGAAGATGTTTCGACGAAAGAGCGGCGCGGAATAATCCGTGGTGCATGTGATAGGCCTGCCGTGTTTGGCAGGCCTTTTTTTTGGTTATACCCTCACAGGAATGACAGGAGAAAGGGGATACAATGAAGATTAATCGACGGGTTCAGGTTTTGGCGCCATCCGCCACATTGGCCATTACAGCACGTGCAAAGGAATTACGCGCCCAAGGGAAAGATATTGTGAATTTTGCGGCTGGAGAGCCAGACTTTGACACGCCCGCTTATATTCAGGAAGCGGCTGTTGATGCGATTCAGAACGGGCAGACGCGTTATACGCCTAGCGTGGGATCGTTGGATCTTCGGAAAGAAATTGCAAAGAAATTTAAGCATGATAATGGGCTGACATATGATCCGAAACATATTGCGGTTTCGTGCGGTGCTAAACACTCGATCTATTGTGCCATCCAGATTTTATCAGATGAGGGGGATGAAGTTTTGATCCCGAGTCCATATTGGGTCAGTTATCCAGAGATGGTCGGATTGTCTGGGGCGGTGCCAACGTTTATTCAGACAAGCGCACAGACAGATTTTAAAGTGACGCCCCAGCAATTGGAACGGGCGATCACTAGTCGGACGCGCATTTTGATTGTGAATTCGCCATCCAATCCGACAGGATCTGTTTACTCTCGATCAGAACTGGAAGCCATAGCGGAGATCTGTGTTCGTAAGGATATATGTGTGATCAGCGATGAGATTTATGAAAAACTCCTTTATGATGATCTGGAATTTGTTTCGATCGCATCGTTGGGCAAAGAGATTTTTGATCGGACAATAACGGTCAATGGCGTATCCAAGGCTTATGCGATGACAGGGTGGCGTATCGGTTATGCCGGTGGGCCGGCTGAAGTTATGGGATATTGGAATAAGTTTCAGGATCATTCGACATCCAATCCGTGTTCGATCAGCCAGGCGGCAACCTTGCAGGCATTATCGGCTGACCAGCGTGAGGTGACCGCGATGCGCAATGAATTTATGGCACGCCGGGATTTAATGATGCGGCTGTTAGATCAAATCCATGGGATATCGTATGTTCGGCCACAGGGTGCATTTTACGTTTTTTGTGATGTTTCTGCGCTGGGGGATTCGATGCAGGTTGCCACAGATATGCTCAATGATGCGGGTGTTGCCTTTATTCCTGGGGAGGGGTTTGGTGCTCCTGGATTCATCCGTTTGAGTTTCGCGACCTCCAGGGAGCGCATTGAAGAGGGGATCAGACGAATCGGGCAATGGGTGGCAGGACAGAGAACATAAGGTATATTTTTAGAGAAATTTAGACATTCTG
>CAZBHY010000180.1:0-2896 GCA_964491705.1 uncultured Planctomycetales bacterium | reverse complement strand
AAGATCGGCTTTACATTCGCCAATGGATTGCGGACGATTCTCAGACAAGATCCGGATTCTATCCTGGTCGGCGAGATCCGTGATGAAGAGACGGCTCAGATTGCGTTTCGTTCGTCATTGACAGGGCATCTTGTTTTAAGTTCTTTGCACACCAATGGGTCGATTGCAGCCGTGACGCGCTTGTTGGATATGGGCATTGAGCCGTTTGTGATCGCCTCGTCGATGCTGGGCATTATTGCGCAACGTTTGGTGCGCGTGAATTGTGAACATTGCAGAAAACGATATATGCCGCCGGCGTATTTGATTAAACGGTATGGCAATCTTTTGAACGCGCACAGCCATTTAGATTTTTACAAGGGAGAAGGGTGCCCAGAGTGCCGTTTTACCGGGTTTAAAGGACGGGTAGGCGTGTTTGAATTTTTACTGTTTTCTGATCAGATTCGGCGCATGATCTGCGATGGCGCTTCAGAAAATGAGATCAAGGATTTTGCGAAAAAGAATTTGGGGTTCCGAGCGATGGCCGAATCCGCGATATTGAAAGTTGTCGAAGGGATCACGACACTGGAAGAGATGGACAGTGTGTTGGGCCGTCAGTATGAATGTGTTGACGAACCGAATCAGTTCACTCGCGAGAGAGTGCCGAATACGGTGCCGAATCTTTTGAAGGAGGACGGTCTTTTCACGCGAATGGGCGACGGTATCTTATTTTAATTGAAGAATGATCGCATGGTATTGTTTGGATGAAAAAGGAGGGAATGAAAAATATTGTGTGCGTTTGTTTTAAAAATAAAATCATATGAATTAACATGGAGGGACATCTGTGAAAAATGCTTTTTTATCAATTTCGTTATCTCTACTGGTTTTCGCCCTGCTGACGATGCCGGCGTACGCTATGTTTATCGATAATTTTGATAGTACGGCAATTAATGCATGGCCCACAGGTTGGGTTGCAGATGCAAATGCATTGAATGCTCCCAATGAGGTTAAAGCTGACCCGCTTGCGTCTTATGCTGGTGACAATGCATTGTATCTTTCCGGACAAAGAAACTGGGCCCCTTTAGCGCATCATGCCACGGCTTTCGAGCAAAATTATGATATCGCGGCTTCGATGTATTTTAGTGATTCAGTTGATCTGGGTTTGGCTGATGGGTTTATCAGCTTGTTCTCAGGATCGAGTTGGACGACCAGTGGTGTACATATTTTTGAACTACAGGCAGGTAATGCTAAGGTTGGATCAAGCGTTGTGAAATCCGGTGTTTCAGCCAACACGTGGCATGATATTGATATTCAATTTCGCAGACTTACGGGTGATACGTATGGAAGCGTTTCGTATTATTTAGATGATGAGTTTCTTGGAACATGGTCATCTGCAGCTCTTTCCGGAGCGGTGTGGGACCAGGATTATCATTATTTAACATTAGTTGCCAATAACCAGGCAAGTGGTCAATATATGTATTTTGATGATGTCTCTGTTGGTATTCCTTCAAATCATGCTGTTCCTGAACCAGCGACGGTGTTATTGTTAGGCGCAGGATTGACGGGATTTGTTTTAAGACGGCGTAGAGCATAAAAAAAGAAAATTTTTTTAAAAAGGCGGGCGTTCTTTCTTTTGGGAAGAACGCCTGTTTTTTTGTCCGCCATGCAGAAGACCATGAGTGGATGAATGCAATATAAGATAGAGGAAGCGGCGGATGTTCGCCAGGAAGGCTAGATGAGGCGGATAAACCCGCCGTGTTTTTTGGCGGGTCATTTAGAATGGTGCCATGGGTTTACCTGTGGGGCTCCACAAGGAAAAGTATCACGTACGATAAAAATCTATGTGCAGCGCAGAGTCTCGGGCAACGATTGATCGAGGAAATTAATGTAAGACATTTTTAAAGATTTGTGTAAAATAAGAACGTTATTAACATGACTTAAGGAGGTGCACATGAAAGATTTTTCGGAATTATTACAAGCAGCAGATTGGAAGGCGGAAAAACATGTTCCTGTGATCGAATGCCCGGATGCTACAGCCAAGGGAGAGATGTTTTCGGTCAAGGTGTCGGTCGGGAAAGAGATCGCGCATCCTAATACCACCGCGCATCATATCAGTTGGATTGAGGTGTATTTTTTACCCGATGGAGAAAAATTTCCCTATCAGATCGGCAAGGCAGAATTTTCCGCGCACGGCGCGTCAGCACAGGGTGCGGATACCAGCACGGTATACACACATCCAGCGGCGTTGTTTAGCCTGAAGACAGACAAGTCCGGGACAGTGTACGCAGCGAGTTATTGCAATATTCATGGATTGTGGAAAAGCATGAAGGGCATTCAAATCAGCAGCTAGTCGCCGGCATTCGGCCGCCAGTTGTCCGTGAGGTTGGTTCCATGACGTTTGAAAGTACTATTCAGGATGTGATTCCGCGCACAGCCAGCGTTAAGAGTTTTCGTGTGAACGTGCCGCAGCCAGTGAACTTTAAGGCCGGGCAGTTCATGGAGGTCGCCATCCGTATCGATGGCCAGGAGGCAAAGAAATATTTCACGATTTCCAGTCCACCGACAGAAAAACAATTTATTGAATTCACCAAGCGCATAACAGCCAGCGTTTTTTCTCAGGCGCTCAGCCGGATGAGCAGGGGCGACTGGATAAAAATTTCCATGCCGCTGGGACGCTTTACATTGGAGCGGGCTGACGGGAAGATCGCGTTTCTCTCTGGCGGGATAGGAATCACGCCGATCCGTAGCATCTGTGCGTTCGTTACGGATCAGAAGGTCGATAGGGATGTCATTTTGATTTACGGTAACCACAATCAGGCGGACATTCCGTTTCGGGATGAATTCGACACTATGCAAGCGCACCTGCCTCATTTGCGCGTTGTTCATGTGCTTGATTCTCCAGAGCAGGATTGGCAGGGTT